>JAQUVR010000064.1 GCA_028693335.1 Candidatus Iainarchaeum sp.
AAAAGGAATTCCTCCCTTTGCATTGATGGGGTCTATTCTGCTTTTAATTATCATCATTATTCTTTTTTTAATATTTGGATTTTCTGCAAAAATGGAGTTAACAACCAATTTTTATGATCCAAATGGTATTTCATTAAATTCTGTTTTCTTTTCTATTCGTGATAGTAAAGGAATAGATGTATTTACTCCAAAAGAACCAATTAATCATGGTCAAAAGCTAAAAGTACCATTATCCTTAGGAAAAACATATACTGTTGTTGCAACAAAAGAAGGATATGACATGCTAAGTAAGTCATACACTCCAACAGAAAAAAAAGATACAATAACTTTTAATTTTTATTCTCAATTACAAATGGGTCAATTAATAGTTAGACCAATAGATAGTTATACAAATAAAGTTATTCCACAAGTAAAAGGAACAATAAGATATACAGACAAAGGAAGTTCTGTAGAAAACATTGTTATATCCAATGGAAATTCTGATCTATTATTTGATGCTCCATTATCTACAAGACTACAAATCACTTTAGAAGCAGATGGTTATCAAACAACAACATTTGATTATCAATTAAATCAAGCAACAGAAACTAAAGAACACGTTCTTGATTTTGATGATGCTAGTTTTGAAGGGAAAGAATCTAAGGTAACAATAAATGTTGTTAACACAAATGGAGAGAATATTGATGATGCAACAATACAAATCTATGATTCTTTTGATAACAAGTTAATTGATGTTCAAAGATCTGTTTTAGGTAAAGCATTATTTACAATAAGTTCAGGAAAAACAATTAGAATTATTGTTACTGCTGAAAACTATAAAAAATATGATTCAGAAGAAGATAATAAAACATTAAGAATAATAAAACCAGAAGAAACAATTCCAGTAACATTAATTGTTGGTGGAAGTAGTTTGTCTGTTCAAGTTATTGATAAAGATTTAATTTTACCATTAGAAAATGCAAAAGTAAATTTATATAATTCTAATAATAGTCTAATTGATGGAAATTTTACAAGTTATGATGGATTTGTAAGATTTAATAATCTAGATTCAAATTTAACATACATAGTTTCTGCATGTTATGCAGATTATTTTTGTGAACAAGAAAGAGTTACTTTAGAAAACAATCAAATAGTTTTAAGATTAGAAAAAATAAACACAACTAATAGTCGTCCATTAGGAATACATGTTTTTGACGAAGCATCAAATCCTTTACCAGAAACAAGAGTAGAAATTTTAATTGTAAAAGATGGTGCATTATTAAACACTGGTATTGATAATTTAGAATTGGATTTAACTGGATATGTTTCTGTTCCATTAAGAATAAATCAAACATATGAAGTAAGAGGATATTATAGAGAAGTATCAGATACTGGAACAGTTACAATAAGTGCAACAGTTGATAACAAAGTTGTATTGATGATCTTTAAATCAAAAATTGTAAAAATAGATCTTGAAAAAGATGGAGAAACTGTAAGAGATGGCCACTTATTAATAAAATCAAAAACTGGCGAAATACTTTATGATAAAGCTCTTGATGGAACAACTGTTGAGTTTGATTCACTTGGATATAAGGATCTAATATTAGAATATACAGACAGTGAAGGAAATAAAACAACAATGCCATTAACCATTGGAGAAGAGGAAATAGAAAATATTGATCTAACATCAATTCAAAGACAAGCAATTGATGGATACCCAATAATTGATTTTGTTGGTGTTGAAGATCTTTTGGGTAATAAAACAAGTTTCATTTCAGTAAATACTGATTATTATTTAGTGTTTGATGTTTTATTTCCAGAAAACACAAAAAATGGTGGAGCACACATAAGAGTTGGTGAAGATGTTGAAACTGATGCTGATAATATGTCTTATGGTATTACTGGTTTTAAAGCAGACACCACAAACTATAGATACTCTTTAACCTACAATCCATACCCAGGACCAGGCGCTCAAGAAATAGATTATTTAAATGTTGGATCTAGTAGTGAGCAAAACAAATGGTTGAATCTAGAATGGTCACAATCAACAAATGTTGGAAATCAACAAATTAAAGTAAAAATAAAAGCAATTGATAATGCAAAAAATAAAGCAATTATAAACTATAGAGCCTGGGTTAATACAGATACAGAAGTATTAAGAGATCCACAAGATTTAGAACTTTTAACAGACAGATCCTGTGCAACAAAAACAGGATTATATGCTGATACAAAAAAAATAGAAATAGATATTTTTGATACTCCTGCTGAATGTAGTGGGGATATTTGTGTAAGTCATAAATTTATTGATTCACAAAGTTTTGAATACTCTACAGATGATTTCTTTGCAGTAAAAGATTCATTATATGCATTAGAAACAACAATCTTTAGTTTAAAAAACAAAAATTTATTTTTAAAATCTGAAACAACATCAACACAACCAATAATATCAATTGCAACAACTTCTATTGATAGATTACAGTTTCCAACAAATATTAATTTTGATACACTTTTACAAACAGAAACATCTCAATCAGGAATAACTGTTAATGCCGGATCACAAGTAAAAGTTTATACTTACTTTTTTGCAAAAGATTTAGGTACAACATATGTAACTACAACCATAACTGATGAAACTACAAATGTTGAAACCAAAAATAGTTTTAATGTCTATGCACAAAAGAAAATGAATATTGTAATGACTCCTGAAGAAATTGTTGAATACGGACAACCAATTTCTTTAGATATTTCTGATGCTGATACTCAAGTACCAATAGAAAATGCAACCATAAAAATACTAAATCAACAAAAAGAGAATTTAGGAGTTATTAGAGCAAGTTCATTAAATGGGGTTTTAGGAAAATACACAATCTCTCAAAATTTTTCAACAAACAGAATAACTTTAGAAATTTCTGCACATGGTTATCAACCAGAAACAAAGGAATTACTTGTTGCTGATCAAACAATGATTGGTGGGCCAGATACTGTAACAATTAATCTTGGGTTATCATCTAGTACAAGTTTTATAGAATTTGCCCTACTTAATAGATATTCTCAGCCAATTACAGATTTAAGATCTGAAATAAGATATGTGGATAATGTAGATAGTTTATCATTAAATGCAGAAATGCCAATAGAGATTCAAAGCTCAAATTCTATTAATGCAAGACTTGTTGCAACAGTTAATCCTACATTAAACTTTAATAGCGCTAGAGCAGTTTTGATGGTTTATGGTAGAGTTGGAAATAAACAAGTTGCAAAAAAAATAGATGTTGTAATATTAAAAGGAGCAATAAGATCTGAATGTTTATTAATTAAACCAACAGTTTTGGATTCATATGTTGGTTATGAAGCAACATCTGAAAACACCATAAATCTTTTAATAAAAAATAATTGTGAAAAACCATTAGTTGTAACACCCTCTGCAAAAAGAGCAGGAGTTACTCCATCAAGAGAAACAATACAAGTTAATGTTCCAAGCTTTTCTATAAGTGCTGGAGAAGAACTTGAATATGATGTGGTTATAAAAAACACAACCGACACTAGAAATTTAAAGAAACATGAATTTAATATTTCATGGGATAATGAATTTTATGAATTGCCAACAACAAGATTAAATGTGCAGATTGTAGATATTTCTCAATCAATTATGGTAATGCCACAATCACAAGCAATACCATTAACACAACATTTAGATGAATTCCCTGCTGAAACTCACGCAGTATTTGTTGTAAAAAACACTGGTAATGTTTTATTAAGAGATATTCAAATAAGTGCAGCACCAAACAGAGTCTCAGCAAATGTACAAGATGTAATTTATCCTCCAAGTTTAGAAGAGTTAGCTCCTGGTCAAACAGTTAATATAACAATACAGTATAAAGGAAAAATAAATTTAGCAACAATTGATGATCTTCAATATAAAGTTAGTGCATTTGCTCCAGGAATAAAAAGTAGAGTAGAATCCAGTTTCCAAACCTATTTGTGGATTTCTCCACCAGCATGTATTAAAGTTACTCAAGAAAGTTTAAATTATTCTTTGGAAATTAATAAACCAAGAGAAAGATCTATAACTTTA
>JAQUVR010000065.1 GCA_028693335.1 Candidatus Iainarchaeum sp.
TTAAATAATTTATAATTTTTTTAATATCTTCTTTTGTCGCATTTAGTTTAATATGTATTTTATACACTGTGTTTCCTAAAGCCGCATAATCTATACAAGAAATATAGCTTTCAATAATTCCAAGATTTTCTAAATTTTGTAATCTGTAACTTATTACTTGTTGGGAAGTTTTTATCTTTTTTGCAATATTTGAGATGTTGTCTCTGGCATTTTGATCTATTAATGAAAGAATTTTTAAATCAAGAAAATCAAGTTTGTAATTTATTTTAGAACCCATCTTGTTTAATTTTTGTTTATTCTACTATATATATTTAATTATAGTTTAGTTATTATCTTTTAAAAAAACTAATATATTCAGAATTAGGATCTTTACTAATCTTAAATTTGTGATCTTTACTAAAACAATTTTTGTAATTTTCCCAAAGATAACGATTATCCATATAAACAATAATTCCTTTATCGGTATCAGATCTAATAACTCTGCCCGCACTTTGAATTACTTTTTGAATTGCTGGTTGAATATAAGCATATTGCCAACCATTTCTATATTTTTTTTCATAATAGTCTATTTTTGCTTTTGTTTCTAATTCCATTCTTGATAATGGAATTCCAACAATGACTGCAGAAATTAAGTTTGTTCCTGGCAGATCAATTCCTTCAGATGCTTTTCCGCCCATAACTGCTAAAAGAACAGCTCCGAATTTTCTTGATTCATTTTTAAAATCTTTAATCATTTTTTCAAAATCAACACTTGTTTGTTTTTCTTCTTGAGTGAAAACTGGTTTGTTGCATTTTATTTTTGCTTTTATTTCATATAATATTTCAAAACTTGGAAAAAAAACAACAATATTTCCTGGGCAACTATTTATACATTCATTAACATATTTAGAAATTTTATTATATTCTTCATCTGTTCTTTGTGTAAACTTAGTTGATACATCAGAAATAAGTAAATTAATTTTATTGTTTGGATCAAATGGTGAAGAATATTCTACCAAATTTGTTTTTTCTTTTGGTAGGCCTAAGATTTCTTGATACATTTTTAATGGCGTTAATGTTGCAGACATAAGGATTGCAGAATAACAAGTATCAAATATTTTTCTTGTAATTAATGTTACATCTAATGCATTATATCTTACACTAACATAATTTTTTTCTTTTTTTATAAATCTAATATGATCTGCTTTATCAGTTATCCATTCTTCTAAAAAAATTGCAGTTGAAATTAATGCAGATCCATTTTCATTAAATTCTTCAATATATTTTAACCCTTCTGTTTCAAGTTCTTCAATTATTTCAAAAAGATTTTTATCAAGATCATTAAAAAAGATTTGTTCTTTTGTAATTAATTGTTCTTTTTCTTTTTTTAATTTTTCTTCAGAAATAGATTCAATTTTATCTAAAAATTGTGTTAATATATTTTTTAATTTAGAGTTTTTTAAATCCTTTGCTTCTTTAATTGCTCTATTTAAAACATAAGTATTTAGCGCTTTTGAAGATAATTTTAATAGTCTTTCTTCAAGATTGTGCGCTTCATCAACAACAACAATACAATTTGAGAGATCTATGTCTAGTTCTGGTAATGTTGATTTAGAAACAGATCCAGAAAAAACATGATAATAGTCCGCAATAATTACTGTTGATTCCCTAGCTTTAATTTTTGCAAGTTCATATGCACAGATTGGTTTAGGAGAGCCATCAAACTCTTTAAATCCACCAGCGATTTCTTTTATTTCTATGTGTGAATAACTATCATCTGGTAATGCTTTTTTAATTCTTTGATTTAATATTTCTCTAGATGATTTTTCTGCAGGTCTTATGTTTTCAAAAAAAGGGCATTGTCTTTTTTTTGTTGCTCTTTTACAAATATCATAAAATCCGGCCTCTGTTTTTGAAATAACTGGATCTATACACATATTTTTTTTCCCAACAAAATCAATTGCATTTAATTTCAGATTATACTTGTTGTTAATGCCATTTATTGCTTCAAGAGCAATTTTGTGTTGGGAAATTTTTGGTGTTAAAAACAGAACCTTTAATTTATTTTCAACAGCATAGGTAATTGCAGCTGATAAGGAGGCATCTGTTTTTCCGGTTCCTGTTGGGGCGTGTAGCAATATGTTCTTTTTGTGAGATATACTTGTATAAATATCTTTAATTATTGTATCTTGATCTTTTCTAAAAGAATCATGTCTAAAGTAAATATTTTGTTTTGTCATTTTTATTTCTTTTTAAATTCAAAAATTTCGTTGTATTTATTATGATCAAATATATCTATGATTATTGCAATTATCTCTAATTCATTATCTTTTATTGTATATAATAATCGCCAATAATTTGCAAGCCTTATTTTATATAACACAGTTATACCATATTGTTCTATATACTCTTTTGGAATTAATTTCTTTTTTATAGATTCTCCAATTTTTGGATCTTCTTTAATTAATTCCAATTTTTTATAGATGGATTTAAATATCGATTTTTCAATTTTTTTATTAGACTTCTTTAATTTAAGAAATGTGTCGTTTGCCTTAGGGGATAAAATTAATTTAATCATATTCTATCCCTTTTTTTATAACGTCACAAAGTTTTTTGGAATCATTATAAATATATAATATCCTTTTCCTTTTTTTATCTATTAAAAGTCTATTTACCTTTTCTAAATAAATTAAAATTTGTTTTAATTTGCTTTTTGTGATTTCTTTTGGTAAAACTTTTTCTAAATCAGCCATCTTCATAGCAGAATCTTCTGAGTTATTAAGAAGGTCTTCAACAAGAAACACTTCACTACCGGTTGGGTAATAATCAATACTGTGTTCTTTAATTTTTTTTGATTTTTTAACAATGCAATTAATAGTCATAATAATATATCACCAAAAATATTATTTAAGGGTTTTGTAAGGGTAATTGTCCAGTGGGGATTATTTTTTTTATATTAATTTTAAAATTAAAACTTTTTTATCAAAAATATTTTTATAAATATCTTTAATTATTGTATCTTGATCTTTTCTAAAAGAATCATGTCTAAAGTAAATATTTTGTTTTGTCATTTTTATTCTAAGTAAATATTTCCAAATTCTTTGTTATATATAAAAAAATCTTCAGTATTTGCATTTTCTTTAATATCACAAACTCTTTTTATTGTTGCATCTAAAAAATCAGCAATAAACACTAACATTGCTTCAGGTGTTGCTGGTTCTTTTGGAGATCCATATTCTTTTTTTCCATGGTGACTTAAAATAATATTAATTATTTTATTTTTTTTATTTTCTGAAATATTTAATGAATCCATAATTTTTGAAATTTCTGTTGCACCAATTGTTATATGTCCAATTAATTGTCCTTGATTTGTTATTTTTATGTTTGATGTTACCATAAATTCATACATTTTTCCATAATCATGTAATAATGCACCAGTAATTAATAGATCTCTATCTAATCTTTTTTCTGTTTTTTCTAGATAATCTAAACAAACATTACAAACATTTATTGTGTGTTCCAATAATCCTCCAATATAACCATGATGTAGATACATTGCTGCTGGAGAAATAAAAAATTTTTCTTTAATTTTTTCTGTGAATGCTTCTTGTAATATTTTTTTGTATTCTTGATCTGTTACTGATTCAATTAATTCACTAAATCTTTTTTTTAATTCTTCAATATCTTTATCAGTTTTTGGAATCATTGATTCAAGATCAAAATCAATTATTTTTTGAATATTTGAGCTATCATTAATACTTAATTCTAATTGATCATTATAATTATTTACTTTTATATTATTTACTAAAATTACATCATCAATAGAAATAGAATCATAGATCTTTTGAACTTTATTTTTATCAGATCCACCCCAGAATTTTAACATTATTTCTCCAGTTTTATCTCCCACTCTAATTTCAAATCTAAAACCTTTTGCATAATCAATTACTGGTTTTTTAAATTTAACAACAAAATAGTCTTCAAAAAGAAGTCCTTCTTTTAGATCTTTTATAAATATTTTTTTTTCTATCATTTTTTTCACCTAATATATATATT
>JAQUVR010000066.1 GCA_028693335.1 Candidatus Iainarchaeum sp.
TTTAGGCATGTTTTTTCAAAAGTTTCTTTTTGCATTTGTTTTTTTATAAATTCTGAATTTAAATTAAAGTTTTTTAAAAAATTTTCTAAAATAACTGATTGACAAATATCATTATGGCTTTTTGCAAAACTAGTAAAGAAAAAAGGAATTTGTTTTTTTAACAAAAGGTCTATTATAAATTGTGACTGCTTTATGGATTTGTAGGTGTTTTTTCTATATTCATTATAATTAAAAATAATTGATTTATTATTTTCTTTTAAAAGATTAGAAGACGCTTCATCAAAAATTAAGTCTGCAGAAACTGGATCTATAATTGCATTAATTCTTTTATTTTTAATTGCTAAAAAAAGATCTTCACTATTGTTTGCTTTAAAAAAAATTATTGAATCTTTTGGAGCAATTGAAACTAAATTAATGTTATCTAACAAAAATATTTTAACATCATTTTTTTTATCTAAAAAAAGATTATTAGAAAAATCTTCTTTTTTATTTATTTTTTGATATAAATAAAAATTATTTATATTTAGATCAATTAATTTATCTTTAAAAAAACTATCAAAACAACCAATTTCAATTATTTCAAAACAATTCATAATCTACATCTTTTCTGGTATTTTTATTCCTAATAGCTCTGATGCGTTAATTAAGGTTATTATATAACATTTTGTTATTAATAATCTTTTTTTCTTTAACAAATCATCAGAATGTAAAACTTGGCAAGAAGAATAAAATTTATTAAATGCATGTGACAGATCTAAAAGATAATTTGCAATAATGTTTGGTCTATAGTCTTTTCTTGCAAAAATAAGTTTTTCTCTAAAAACTGAGATTAGATTTAATAGTGTTTTTTCTTCTGAGTCCAGATCTATTTTTTCTAATAACTCTAAATCTTTTAAACTTACATCAGTATTTGATTTTTTAAAAATGCTTTTTGCTCTAACCCCGGTATATTGAATATATACTGCAGAGTCTCCGTTTAGATCTAATGCTTTATTTATATCAAAAACTATTGTTTTATTTAAACCAACTTTTAACATTTCAAAATTAATGGTTCCAAAAGATATGGCGTTAATAATATCTTTATCAATTTCTAAATTATTATCTTTTAGAATACTTTCAGTTTTTTCAAAAAGTTTATCCCTAAAATCTTCATAAAGAACAGAACCTCCTTCACGAGATGCCATTTTGCCAGATTCTAGATTTACTAATCCATGAGAAATATGTTCGTGATTTGTTGATGGATAAATAAATGAAAATAATTTAAATAGTTGTTTAAAATAATGATCTTGCTCACTACCAACAACATATAAAAAATTATTAGCTGATGGAAACATTTCTTTTTTTATTGTAACTAATCCAATGTCTTTTGATGCATATAATGGAGCATTATTGTTTTTAATTAAGACAACAACTCCTAATTTATAATCAGAAAGATCAGCAATTATTGCTCCATCACTTTCTGTAAAAAGATCTTTGTGATCTAAAAACAATTTGTCTTTTATTTCTAAAAATTTCTGTTCAGATTGACTTTCATAGATATTACCAACCAAATTTATTCCAAGCTCATCTTTTACTTTCATATTTGCTTCTTTGGAATAACTAGCAAGAATTTTTATTTCTTCTTGAATTTTTGTATCTGTTAACATTCTTGATTGAATAGCATCAATTTCATCTTTGTAGTTTGGATTTTCTGATAATAACTTTGTTGCAGAAATATAAATATTTCCAAACCATCTTGAAACATCTTTTTTTGGAATGGTTTTATTTTCTAAATATTTTGAGTAATACCAATAAAATTTTGCAACATGTGTTCCAACATCTCCACCATATGACACTGGCAAAGGTTTGTCTCCAGTATATTCTATTATTTTTGATATTGAATGTCCAACAACCGCATTTCTTAAATGACCGATATGTAATGCTTTTAATGGATTTACATTAAATGTGTCAATTACATATTCTGTTTTCTTATCTTTTTGAATTTTTCCATAATTTTTATCTTGAAAAAGAACTTCTGTTATTGTGTTTTTAAAAAAAATATCATCATTTATTTTTGCATTAATATATCCGCCAACAAAAGAGAATACAAATATATCTTGTTTCATTTCATTTAATTGGTCTAGAATTTGCTTTGCTATTTCGGTGGGTGGTTGTTTATAGATCTTACTTAAAACAAAAACAGGGTAACAATAGTTTCCAAGTTCTAAACTTGGAGGAATAGATATATTGCTTAATATTGTGTCTATTTCTAAGTTTGCGTCTTTTAAAAAGGCGTTTTTTAATAATTTTGCAAACTCTTCTTTAAAATTCATAAATAATCTGTTAAAAAAATTAATGGCGAGTCCGGAGGGATTCGAACCCTCGACCCACAGCTTAGAAGGCTGTTGCCCTATCCACTAGGCCACGGACCCTTTTTATATATATAATATATTTTTAGAAATATTAATAAAGATATAATAAAAAAGAAAAAAATTATTGAACTAATAAACTATAATATTCTTCCTGTAATTTGTTCATATCTTCCATATATTTATTTTGAACATTTTGTACTAAATTACTGGTAAATAATTCATTATTTTCAAATAATTTTTTGTGAGTTTCAACATATTTTCCTTGCTCTTGAGCACATCTTGAAAAGATTGCTGGGAATAATGAAACTTCTTGATTTAAAGCAAGATCTTTTATTATTACATTTACTTTATTTGTGTCAACATAGTTTGTCATAATCTCTGGTAAAACCTCTGTGTCAAATAACTTACAATAACCACAACTATAGTCTGTAAATATGATAATTGTTACTTTGCTGTTTTTATCTCCAATTACATAATCATCTTCGGTTTTAAAATCTTCATATAATAGTTGTTGAGAAATTCCGGTTGCTTGAGGATTTAAAACATAAAGTCCTTCTTGAACTTCTATGAAAACATAATCAAATTCTTCTGTGTTGTGGATGTTTGTTTGATTAATATCCCCTTCTATATAAAATAATGGTAAAAATGGAGCACCGATTAATTTTAATATTTCTTGAGCATCTTTATTTTGATAATCTATTTTATTTGCTGATAGTTCTGTAAATAGATCTTTAAAGAAATTACTATCTGGATTGTTTTCTAGTGTTGTAATTGTGTTGCTTATTTGATCACTATCTTTATTATAAATTACATTTAATATTGGTGCTTTTTTAGAATCAATCACATATGTACTTTCTGATTCAAAATTAATATCAACTAATTTTTTTTCCATTAAAGCATTATCAATTATTTTTGAAATATCTGCATAATTTATATATCCTGGAATAAAATGACTATTTACAAATATTCCTGGCGTCCCAGTTATTCCAGCAGATTGTGCTAAATAATAATCTAATGATAACTTTTCTATAATTTTTGCATTTTCAAAATCTAAATTTTCGTTTAAATAATCATTTTGAATTAAACATGCATTTATTTGATCTTTATTTAATGATAATTCAGCATACCATGTTTCAAAAATATTTAATTGATCTGCTTGAATTTCAACTAACATTTTCCGAGATAGTTCTTCTGCTTCTGCTTCTATTTCTGCCATTCTTTGATCTTTGTTAATATCTATTGATATGTTTTGATCAATGTCTTCTGGAACATTAATATTTGTATCTGGAATGGACAGATCATTTTGATCATAAGTTTTTGGAATTAATAAAACTGCTGTTACAATAATTCCAATAACAATTATTGATAATAAAACAATAATTAAAATGTCTTTATTAATTTTTTTTTTAGATTTTTTAGAAACCTCTTTAATTGATTTTTCTTTTACTGGTTTCTCTTTTTTTGATTTTGATATTTTTGATAATATTTTTTTCACAAGTAATCACCCAAATTATTAATTTAAGAAAAAATAGTATTTATTTTGTTAAAATACTTTGACTTTCTATAATATTTTATTAATAAAACTATTTATAAATATAGTTCTCTTTAAAAAATATATATGACTAAAGAAATAAATAAAGAATTAATAACAGATCT
>JAQUVR010000067.1 GCA_028693335.1 Candidatus Iainarchaeum sp.
ATATATATTTTTGATCTTAAATATAATATATGTGGTCCTGTGGTCTAGCGGTTATGATGTTACCTTGACATGGTAGAGATCCCCGGTCCGAATCCGGGCAGGACCATTTTTAATGGACTGATCTTATTATGTTTTCAATATTAATTTCTTTAATAATTCTTTTTTTTGTAATAATTGATCCATTAACTAGTTTTGTAGTATTCTTTGTAAGTACAAAAGGTTTTGATAAAAAAACAAAAATGAAAATTGCAATTTTGTCTGTTCTTCTTGCAACCATTATTTCTTATTTAGTGTTGTTTTTAGGAAATAATCTATTACAAATATTTAGTACTGACATAAATAGTTTTAAAATTGCTGGTGGAATTATTCTTGTGATTTTAGGCATAAATATGTCTTTAGGAAAATCTTTTAATGATATAGAAAAAATGGAAGGGGATTCAGTTCATGCAGTTGCATCAATTATAGCTACTCCTCTTATAAGTGGTCCAGCAACTATTACTGCAATTATTATTTCTTCTTCTGATTTTGGTAAATTATTAACTGGTGCAGCAATTGGAATTATTTTAATTATTATTGCAATATTATTTTATCTGTCTATTAGATATCATAACATAACAAATAAAGCAAAAACAACAATACAAGTAGTAACAACAATAATGGGACTTATAACTCTTGCTTGGGGAGTTAATTATGTGCTTTCTGGGATTCAAGTTGTTTTTAATCTAATTTAAGTAGTACGAATTATTCTTAAATAAATGGCATCAGATGTTTTTGAACTATTTATGTATTCTATTTTATATTCTTTACTTAAATGTGGTAAAAAAGAATCAAGCATTCTATTAACATATGTTGAAATATCTTCTATTTGTGTTAATATTCTTAATTTTTCACTGTATGGAATATGATTATAAGGATCTAAATCTCCTCTTTTTTCAAATTTATATTTCTTTGCCTTTTCTAATATATGTTTTCTTTTGGACATTAATAGTTTTTTGTTTTGAAGTGAAAATAATTCCTGTTTAAATACATAATTAAATCTTGGTATTTGAATATATGCTCTTCCACCTGGTTTTAACATAAGACATGCATTAAAAACATTTGATGCAGGATAATTTGTATGAAATCCTACACTATACGATCCCATAACTAATGAATATTTACCAACTAAACTAGATGTAAGTTTTCTATTTACCATAAAACTAGATAATTTTTCATCAGTAATTTCTCCTTTAATTTTTCTACCTTTAGAAACTATTGTCTCTAATGAGTCTCCGGTGGAATAATCTTCTCTTACAATTGGTTTTACTTTTGGATCTAAAGAGTTCTGAATAGAAAGAACATCTATTTGTGGATCTATATTGTTTTTTAATAATTCTGTTTTAAACTCAGGAAGATATTTACCACTACCAGCACCTAAAAATAAAACTTCTGGTTTTTTTTCTGTAGATTTTCTTAAAAATTTTAATGGTTCTCCATGAAGTGTATTTAGAAATATTTCAGAAAATCTTTCTTGTTGTCCAGATTGTTTCCATCTATCAATCAAGAGTCCTTCTTCCATTTTTTTTACATCTGCTCTTGGTTCTTTATATCTTATTGTTGATTTAAAGATTGGTTTTTTTTTTATTAATCTTGATATTTTTTTAAACATTTTTGCTGATCACATTTATTTTATCACAAAATAATTTCTTCTAGCTCATATTCAGTTGATCCCAGACCAATTTCTTTAGAATAATTAAAGATTCCATCTCCAGAAAACAGTTTTTTATTTTCAGATTTTTCTAATATATCAAAACAGGCTTTATCAATTGCAACAGGATCATAAGACATTAAAACACCAATATCTTTTGCAATTATTTTTTGATCTTTTCCAATACAGTCACATTCTTTTGTAATATTTAATAAAAAGTTAATATATAGTATTTTTTTATGAACTGTTGCAGCAAAAGCATACTCAGCCAATTTTTCATTAAATGTTTTTGGTAGGGTACTTACCCAATTAACCTTCATTGCTCCAAATGGACAAACAGCAATACATTTTGCACAACCTATGCATTTTTTAGAATCAATTGTTGGTATTAAGCTTAAATTAATGGCATCAACAGGGCAACTATTAACACATGTTTTACATTTCTTACAAACAAGTGGATTAATTATTGGCTTAGAATTAGAATGCATATCCAATTTTCCACCCCTTGCAGCACACCCCATACCAAGTTGTTTAATTGCTCCTCCAAATCCAGCAAGAAGATGTCCTTTAAAATGTGAAATTACTATCATTTGACTAGATTCTGCTATTTTTTTACCAATTTTACAATTTTTAAAATGTTTTTTATTGATTTCAATTTCACTAAATTCTTCACCCATTTCTCCATCAGCAATAACTATATCAAGATCTTTAAATCCATGTTCTTTTGCTAAAGCAATATGGTTTTGTTTAGTGGTTCTTTGTCCTTTGTATAAAACATTTGTTTCTATATAAAAAGGATTACAATTATTTTTTTTTAAATAATCAATAAGCCCATTAAAATTTTTGGGTTCAATAAAAGTAGAACACCCTTTTTCTCCAAAATGTACTTTTAGAGGAATATCTCCAGAGAATTTTGGTTTTATTGTTTCTAATAACTTAATTGTTGCTAAGTTAATTTTTTCTGTGTCTAAATACGAATCTATTTTTACAAAATATACTTTTTCCATAATTAATCTTTTTATCATATACTATTATAGTAATAGAACATAATAAAGATTAAAAAACGTTTGTAGTTTATTAAAAAAAATAGTTTTTAAAAAATAGATAAAAAAAATAAAAAAAATAAGGTAAATTTATAAAAATTATATAATGTTATAAATCTGATTTATTGCATTATTTTAACTTTTACAGCTTTTGGACCTTTTTCATCATTTGCTACTTCAAAGGTTGCCTTCATACCGTCTTTGACAAATCCTTGTGATTCTATTCCTGTTTGATGAAAGAAATAGTCTTTGCCATCTTCTCCAGTAATAAATCCGAATCTTTTTTTAAAGTTGTAAAACTTTACTGTACCATCCATACTTTTATTCACTCCTTATACTAAGTTACGATTTGTATTTTTCTTTATGCTTTTTTTAAAAAAAGCTTTTTGAAAAATACTTGTTTTTTATAAATATATTATAAAGAAAAAGGTATATAAATCCAGTATATTTACTAAATTATTAAAATTTTAATCATTATTACAATAATTTAAGATATTAGTAATATTTTCATCAGTAAATGAATAATCATATATCTTTGCAGATTTTAAAAGACCTTTATAATTTTCTCCAAATAAAAGATCTGAGGTTGGTGAGCTATTTAATGTTGCATTTAATTCATAACTGCCATCATTTGAATATAATTTGCCAGACCCGTGATTATATGAAAAGATAATTAATTGATCTTCTGCTGATAATGAACTAGTTGTTATTCTTTTACTACATGTTGATGGATCATTACTGATCAAGAAACTCAAACTGTTGTCATTATTTAAAAATAATGCATATTCTCCTAATTTGTTTAAAATATTACTATAAATCACTTTATTTTCTGGTATTGGTCTAGAATCTACACAACCAAAACCTAATTTTCCTGAATTATTTTCTCCCCAACAAGATACATATTTTTCTTTACCATTATCTCTTTTCACACAAGAAGAATTAGATCCTAAATAAACCCCGTTAATATCTACAAATTCTTTCATTCTTAGTGGCAAATTACTATAAACACCATGATGTCCAGGAGTTAATTGACCATAATCATTAGATCCCCAACAAAATAATTCATTATTTAGATTTATTCCACAAGTGTGGTCTGATCCAACACCAACAGATAAGAAAAACTTATCAGTATCTACAATTGTTGGTGAATATATAGATCCAACAACATTTAACTCATTAACTCCAATTTGACCCAAACTATTATTACCCCAACAATAAAGTGGATTATTTGGTTTTCCTGATAAAGTAAAACAAATGTGATTAGAC
>JAQUVR010000068.1 GCA_028693335.1 Candidatus Iainarchaeum sp.
TTTGAAAAAAAAGAATCAATAAGTATTTCTGATTTATCCAAGGGAATTTATATTGTTAAAGTTAATCAAGATGATTTTGAGATTTCTAAGTTAAATCCTAATGTTGTTTGTTATAGTAAATAATTAACTATATTTTTTCCCATTCTTTTTTTAAAAATAAACAGTCTTTTATTATTTCTGGGCTTTCACAAATAATTGTTCCTTTAACATTATTTTCTTTAAGTTTTTCTAATATTTGTTTATATGGTAGATCAGCGTCTTGAAAAATAAGATGTTTTCTTTCTCCTTTTTCTGTGTATTCTATTCCTGACATATGTATGTGCATTCTATTTAGAATATCTGGATAACTTTTAAGTTGATCAAATACTTTTTTAATTTCTTTAGGGTCTTTAAACAATCCATTTTCTCTTGCATGAAGATGTGCAAAATCTATTACTGGTAAGAATCTTTTTTTATCAAGATGATCATAAAAATAAAGCACTTCATCTAAAGAACCTATCTGTGATTTTTTTCCAACTGTTTCTGCTCCTAAGATGGTGTGGCTTTTTGTTTTTTCAAATATTTTTTCTATTTCTTTTGTAACATTTTCAATTGCAAGTTTTGGTTCTGTTTTTAAAAAGAATCCTAAATGAACAACCACTATATTTGCTCCAATTTCTTGTCCTACATTAAGTGAATCTATTATATATCTGTGGCTGTTAATTATTTTATGTTCTTCATCACTATTAAGGTTTATGAAATATGGCGCATGTATACTTAATGCGACATTTTTATCTACTGAATTTTTTTTTATTTCTGTAAGTTTATCAATACTTGATCTTTTAAGATATACTTGTCTTACAAATTCAATTTCAAGAGCAGAAAGAGAAACATTTGAAATTTCTAAAATGGCGTCAGCAGTTGGATTTTTAGAAGAAGTTGGTATATTTAGATCTGACCCACTAAATCCTGCCGGACCAAAGTGTAGTTTATTAAATTTCATTTATTCTTCTTCTATTGTAATACATGAAACTGGACAAATCTCTGCAGCTTTTTGATTACAGCCGATTTCTTCTACTTTTGTTTTTTTTGGTTTTGCTTTTGCGTCGCCTAATTCCCAATTTTCTGGACAGATTGCAACACATGCTCCACAACCAATACAACGATCTATGTCTTGTTTTATTTTATAGCTCATTATTTTTTCCTTTTTTATTTTATATTAATTATAATATTTCTAAACAAACATGTATTTAAATATTTCCCACATCTATTTTTTTATTAAAATATATTTTGTGTTAATTACTATGGTCGATAAAATAAATTCATTTAGAAAACCGGTAGAAAATCCTGGAGAAATATATAGATCTATATCTATAGATACAAGAGATTTTGGTGTTTCTGAAAAACTCACAAAAAAAACAGAAGACTGGTTTGTTAGGTTTTGTAAAAAAATTTATGAAAAGTTTCCTGGTCTTGGCGGAGCAAATGCACAATTTCGAGATGATTTTGCAAAGGCTATTAATTTTTTGGATTGGGATTTAAAAGCAGAAGAGTATAATGCTGCAATAAAATTAACATTAATCTTAGGGGTTGTTATTGCTGGTCTATTAGCAACAATTGGGTTCTTATTTTTATTACAACCATTAACAAAAGTTTTTGGCACAGCAATTTTTGCAATGGTCTTAATTATAGGTATTCCTTTTGTTTCTGTAATTTATGGTTTTACAACCATAAAGAATTATCCATTGGCAAAAGTTACTGAAGAAAAAGTTAAAGCACTAACATTTGTTCCAGAGACATTAGGGTATATGATAATGTCAATGAAGTTAGTTCCAAACTTAGAAAAAGCAATTGAATTTGCTGCAGATCACGGTCATGGAAAGATTGCTGATGATTTAAAAAAATTACTTTGGGAAGTAAAGGTCGGTATAAAAAATAGTGTTGCTGAAGCTCTTGATGATCTTGCTTATAGATGGGGAGATGTTTCTAGTGAGCTTAAAAAAGGTTTAATGAAAATAAGAGCAGCAGTAATTGAAACATCAGAAGCGAAAAGATATCAGTTGCTTGATCAAACCATGTCTGAGACTTTATCTTCTATAAAAAATAAATTAGAGGATTATGCAAGAGGTTTAAATCAACCTGCAATGATTATGTTTTATTTAGGTGTTTTATTGCCATTATTATTAATTATTGTTCTACCAGTTGGATCTGCTTTTTCTGGTTCAGCTCTAGCAAAACCAGTTTATCTTATTTTAATTTATAATATTACTTTGCCACTTGGTTGTTTATTTTTTGCAAACTATGTAATCAAAAATAGACCACAAACATACAATCCTCCAAAAATCCCTGATAACCATCCAAAGTTACCTCCAAAAAATACTGCTAGGATTGGTAAATATCATATTAATATTTTTATTATTTTAATTATTATTTTTGTTTCTGGAATAACAGCAAGTATTTTTTTACAAAATAATTTTGGTAAAACTAGAGAAAGTGTTTTAAGATATAATGATTATGATATTGTAAATCCTGGTTTTGATTGTGATGATTCTGAACTAAGGATATTAGAAGAAAATCCAAAATATATGTGTAGATCTGAGGTTGAATTTTGGCAACAGCCTCAAAATGATATTACTCCTTATTTTATTATTTATGGGTTGTTAATAACTTTTACTGCAATTATTTCTATTTGGTGTTATTTTACAAGCATCTATAAAAGAAGAATTCAAATGGATTCTGAAAAAATGGAAGGAGAGTTTAAGGATGCTCTTTATGTTATTGCAAGTAGACTTGGAGAAAATAAACCTATTGAGGATGCATTAGATCACACAAGACAATTTTTACCAAAGTCTTTAATTGCAAAAGAGGTTTTTGGAAAGGCTATTGATAATATAAGAATTATGGGTTTAACTTTACAATCTTCTTTGTTTGATAAAAACTATGGTGCTCTAAAAAATAATCCTTCAAGAATAATAAATAGTGCTATGCAGTTAATGGTTGATTCTGTTCAATTGGGTGTTTCTGTTGCTGCAAAGACATTGATGTCATATTCTTTACAGTTAAGAAATACTGATGAAGTTAATAAGATGTTAAGTAATTTAATTTCTGATACTGTCAACACCTTATCAAGCATGTCAAAGTTTATTGCTCCAGTTGTTTTAGGAATAACAACTGCTCTTCAAAAGATTGTTATTTCTACTTTAACATCTATTGCAAATAGTGGAACCTTATCAGACATTTCTCAAATGGCTGAGTCTATTAAAACTGGTGTTAGTGGTGTTGGTATGGGTAATGTTAGTACAGCAAATTTAAGTAGTTTTGGTGATATTAGTCCAGAGATTATTAGTCAGATTGCAAGTCCTACTGTGTTTATGATTATTGTTGCAATCTATGTTATACAGATTGTTATTATTATGACCTACTTTACCACAAAGATAGAACAAGATAATATTACTTTAGTAAAGTTAAGGATTGCTCAAACATTACCAGTTGCTGTGATTTTGTTTATTATTACAACAATTCTTGCAAATATGATTTTTTAAATTTAGATAAATTATGATTTTTAAAAAACTAAATCAAAAAGGGGATAGTGAGGCATTTGAATCTTTTAGAATGCTTATTGCTTTTATTCTTGCTTCTGCTATTTTGATTATAATTATTAATATGGTTAATAATGTTAATGAAAAATCAATACAGATAAGTAATCAAAAACTATCTGAAGGAATAATTTCTGGAGTAAAAAGTGTTGGAACAAGTGCAAGGGTTCCATTTGTTATTTCTGATCTATTGCTTAGGGGACAATTAGATAGAAGAACTGTTCAAAATCTAAGTGGTCTAAACAAAGATTGCGTTTCTTTTGTTGCTGGACCGGGGATCGTAAAAAGCGATAATGGAGAATTTATTACAATTAAAGGAAATTATAGAAAAATGGATGTTTATGTTTATTGTAATCAAACAGATTCTGGGTTTGATGTAGTAAGTAATAATTATTTTGAAGTCAGTAATGATCTTT
>JAQUVR010000069.1 GCA_028693335.1 Candidatus Iainarchaeum sp.
AGTGCTCTTAAAGTAACACCTAAATTATTATTTAAAACAATTAAAAATACTTTTTGAAATATTGATTGATCCTTAATACTTATTGCAGAAACATCACCAGTAATTGAGCTTCTTAAATTAGCAATGCCTTCTATCTCTCCATGTTGGGTTAAAAAAATTGTTTCTCTCAATGATTCTGTTGAAAAAAAATAAAATGCAGAAAATGCAACAAACAAACCAATAAAAAAATAAACTAAAATTATTAATAGTTTTTTGTGTCTTGAAAAAAAAGATTTATTATAATTAAACAAATAAGAATTATATGAAAAAATTTTGTTAAACAAAGGAATAGAGCCAATAGTTATGAAAGTCAAAATACCAATACTTACATATGATTTTGGTAATAAAAACAAAGAAATAAACACAGAAATAATAACCAAATAAATTGCTTCAAATAATACAAGATAGGGCCTATCAAGCATTTTTTTTGGACTAAATATAAATTCTAACATATTAAACATTTCTCAGTTTTATTTATCTAAAATACTAAAGATTTATAAGTAGAATATGTATATAAACCTTTTTTTATATAATATATTATATATACTTATTTTTAAAACAAAAAAAGTGAAATAAAAAAATGCAAAATCTAGATCTAAAAATACAAGAATTTAATAATATTCTTAAAAATATTAAAAAAAAAGAAGCAATAAATATTGGCGATACCGTTTATGGAGAAGTGTTAGTTATAAAAGACAATTTAATTGTTGTTGGCGTTAATGGTTGCCTTGATAATAAAAAAGTATTATCTCCAGCAGACATGGGCGTTGTTTTTGTAAAAAACATTGATTCCAAATTTATTGAAAGCCCACAAGATTGCTTTGCAAAGGGAGACATAATATTAGCAAAGGTTAGTGATATCTCTCCATTTGAATATAAATTAGTAACTAATTATCCAGAACTTGGTGTAATTAAAGGACATTGTAAAAAATGTAAACAAACACTTGATAGAAAAGCATTATTAGTAGATGGAAAAATCCAGTGTTTAAATTGTGGAACACAACAAACAAAAAAATTTGCAAAATTGGTGGAATAAAATGGATATAGAATTTATAAAAAAAACTAAAAATGAATTAGAATTTACAGTAAAAAATGAAGATTCTTCTTTTTATGATATGATAGTAAATGAATTATCATCAAAAAAAGACGTAGAATTTGTTTCTAAAAAAAATGCAGATGAACTAGTTAAAGAATTTACAATCTATTTAAGAACAAAAGAAAAAGTTGCAAAAGATGTTTTTTTAGAAGCAATCTCTGAAACTGAAGAAAAAATATCAACAATAATAAAATCTTTAGAAAAAACAACACAAAAAAAATAAATTAAAATGAAATTAAAAAAAATATTTTATTGGTTAGATCCATTTACATATCTAGACCTTTTCTTAGAGAAAATATTTGGAAAACCTAAAAATACTTTAATTAAAACTATTTATTGGATTTTCTACATCCTTTTTTCTTTTATATTGGCATATTTAATATACAGCATAATTGGAATAATATTAAGAGTTAGTATGCCACTTGCAATTGTTGTAAGCACATCAATGACACCAACATTAAATAAAGGAGATGTTGTAATAATTACTGCACCCGAAAATTTAAATGTTCCAATAATTACAATCAATGATAATATTAAAGAAAAAGATTTATTTGAGATATTCTCATTAGAATATGAAAAAAATGAATTTGGATTAGAAGAAATAAAATCAATAAGCACAAATGATCTAAATCTTAATATATCTGATGCAATTAAAAATAAGAATAGCGTAATAGTCTATAAATCAAACACAACTCCAAAAGATATAATTCACAGAGCAATAGTTTATATTAAAGCTAATGATGGAGAATATATTATCACAAAAGGAGATAATAATAAAACAAACAGATATATAGATCAAGATTGTGGAATTGATAGAAATATCAGTAGCAGTACAGAAATTTATGTAAGTAAAGGATGTCTACATCTATATCCAACACCAGTAGAAAGCATAATTGGCAAAAAAATTGGGAAGATACCATATATAGGATATATCAAACTTATATTTACATCATAATTATTAAAAAGACCTATTTAAAAAATGTTTTTAATGAATATATATATTATTTTTGAGGGGATGATTGAAAAATGATAAAACTTGTTATAAAAGATGCAAAAGAATTTTATAAGTGTATTGATGCAATCGGAGTTTTAATAAATGAAGGATTATTTACCATAGATAAAGAAAAATTCTTTTTAAGAGCAACAGACCCTAGCCAAATAAGTCTAGTAGATTTTGTTATGCCAAAATCAGCATTTGAAGAATTTATTGCAGATATTGGTCAAGAAAGTGGCAATAAAATATCATTTGGTATAAATATTAATAATCTTTTACAAATATTATCCCATTCTAGTGCAGATGATAAACTTTCAATTGAAATAAAAGAAGGAAAACCAACTATTTTAATTGAACTATTAGGCAAATCAAAGAGATCTTTTACTATTCCATTAATAGATGTTTCAGATCAACAACACCCCCTACCAAATATTCCATTTGATGTAACTGTTCAATTAACAAGTGATCAATTACTTGGTGGTATTAAAGATGCTGCTCTATTTAGCTCTCACTTAACATTTAGAGTTGGAGATGAAAAGTTTGTTTTAGAAACACAAAGTAGTAAAGGAAAATTTAAACAAGAAATAGAAGGCGGAGAAATTGCAATCTCTGGACAAAAAGCAAAAGCTATGTTCCCATTGGATTATTTACAAAATATGATTAAAAATTCTAAAGGAACAATAACTATTAAGCTAAAAGACGATATGCCAATAGAATTAAGCTACACTATTGGATCTGCAGCAGTAAGATATTATTTAGCACCAAGAGTAGATAGTGAATAACAGTCTTCACATCATTTCTACTTAATTTTTTATTTCGTTTCTGTTGAACCTTTTTTTGAAAAAGGTTCTTTGATTAAACTTTTTCTGATATCGTTTTTGATTAAACTTTTTCTGATATCGTTTTTGATTAAACTTTTTCTCAAAAAGTTTATAATAGACTTTTATCAAATTTTAAAAAAATTTGTCTTGTTCTTCCATTTTTCGTATTAATTTCTTTTGTTTCAATTAATTTTTGTTTTTCAAAATTAGTTACATATCTTCTAATTGTTCTTTCTTGAGATTTTGGAAATAAAGAATATAGATCTCCAGATAACATTCCATCAATAATACATCCTAAAACATCTAATTCTAGTTTTGATAGTGTTTTTTTCTTTTCAGAGATTTTAATAGAATCAACAACATTTGCAGAATCTAAAAGAATGTCTTTAGTTATTTTCAAATTGCCTTTTTTTTCTGCATTTTTTGCTGCTTTAAACAAAAGATCTATTGCAATTCTTGCATCGCCACCACATTTTGCAGCATACCCAGCAATATAACCTAATAGATCTTCAGATATTGCATTTTCTATTAAACCATACTCAATTCTTTCTCTTAAAATGGTTTTAAGCTCTACTGGGGAATATTTATTAAATTCTATTTTGTTAATAAATAAACTGCTCTGAACTCTTGGATCTAGATGTATTAAAAAATCCTTATTATTTGTAATTAATATTAAATTAAAATATTTATTATCAACTACAGTTCTAGATAATTCATATAATAAATAAGACGCATCACTTGGAGGTAACTGATCCACTTCATCAACAATAATTATTGGAATGGAATCTTGTTTTTTTAAGTTTTCTTTAATTCTTGCAAAAATTTCATCTGTACTAAGCCCTCTTCTTGGTAGAACGTCAGGATATAAA
>JAQUVR010000070.1 GCA_028693335.1 Candidatus Iainarchaeum sp.
AAAAAAAGGATATATAATAACATTACCAAACTTTTTTGATGATCCATTTATTGAAGAAAGAACAAAATCAGATCCAAAAACACATCAAAAATTTAAAGCAGAAGCATTTTTTATGCAAAGAGAAAAGGTTTCAAAAAATGATGGCGTGTTAGTTATGAATCTTGAAAAGCACGGACAACCAAATTATATTGGTGGAGCTACTTTTCTTGAAATGTATGAGGCGTTTATTCAGAATAAAAAAATATTTTTGTTTAATGATATCCCAAATGGAATATTAAAAGATGAAATTGAAGGATTTGATCCAATAATTATTAATGGAAACCCAGATTTAATTAAGTGAAAAATATGCCAAGAATAACACCAAGATCTCCAATTAAAGCAAGTAATCATTTCAGTAGATTAATCAAAAGTGTATTAGATAAAAGACACGAAACAGCTTCACACAAAACATATCTAAAAACAATGGCAGAAAAAGATAAGTTTCAAGAATGGCCAATAAAAAGAAATTTACAAGAATATAATGATTGTTTTTCTATTGCTTTACAAAAATTAAGACTTGGAAGAGATATACCAGATTATCTAAAAAGAAGATATCAAAGAACAAAAGAACCAGTAATTGTTTTAGATCTTGGAGGAGGAGCAGGATATTTTTTAGCAGATCTAAAAAAACTATTTAATTCTCAACAAATACCAAGTAAATTAGAATCTCTCTCATTATATGACAATCTGTCTCCAGAAAGCCAAAGATTAATTGACAAAAAACATATAATTTCAGCTAGTGAACAGAAATTAACAAAAAAATATGATCTTATTGTGGATGTGTTTTCAGCTATTAATTTTGAATTTGATTCTGTTAAAAAAAATCTTATTTTAAAATATGCTTATTCTTTAAAAAAAGGTGGAACATTATTACTTGCAGGAATTTATAAGTCTCCAGAAAGTAAGAACAATATTTCTGCTCATCTAAGAAAACAGGGTTTTATTGCTGAATTTATTGATCAAATAGATAATCCTTTTGTAAATGATAAAAAAACTGTACTAGTCATTACAAGAAAATAGTTTTATCTTGTGCCTATATTTTCTAACCAATCTATATATTCTCTTGGTAAATTACAATCATTTGCTCCTTTGATAATAGTTTGTTTATAGTTACTACTAGGAAGATCTTCTGTGTTTTTTACCTGAATATAAATATCTGCAATTATTTTTTCATTATTAGGTAAAATGATTCCAATTGGATCTCTATTGTAAGAGTTTAAAGATCTATCCCTATCTTCTCTATATCCTTCAACAACATCTAATTTTTTTAATTCTTGGTTAGTTAATAGAAAAACACAACCATAAACATTAAAATTATCATCAGGGGTAACACTTCCAACCCCTCTTGGAAAGATCAATTTATAGTTTTCTAATAACCCATATGAAACAGGAATTATTGTATCATTACCGATTCTTCTTCTTAAAAGATCTATATCCATATTACTACCATAACCAAAATAATAATACTTTGCTTCAAGGTTATTTAAATCTATAGAATCTAATAAATTTTCATCAATTATTTCTACATTTAAATCTCTATTTGGATCTAAATATTCTTGATTTTGATCTAAATCTTCAATTGTGTTATTTGAATCAATTTTGTTTGTATTATTAGAATTTCTAATCTCATTTGATGAATCACTAACAACTATAAATAAAAAAGTTAATAATAAAAGACACAATCCAAATAATATTTTTTTGTTCATAATTAAATATCATTGTTCTAAAAAATAATAATAATCTTCAATTACTTCTTTTCCAATATTCTCATCTTTTGGAAAGGTCTCGATTATTCCAAAATCTATATTATTTTTTAATTTCTTAAAATCTAAAGATCCTTGTCCAAGATTTAGTGGGTTTGAATTCCCAGCACCTGGATTATTGTCTGATATGTGAAAATAGATCTTTGTTACATATTTTCTTAAATCTAACAAATATTTTTCCAGATCTTCTTGAGAATAATTTTTTGTAAAGTGACAAATATCAAAACAGATTCTTGAGATTTTTGCAAGTTTAATAAACTCTAACCATTCTTCTTTATTTTCTGAGAAATTCCCTGTTTGATTTTCTACATACATATATTTGTCTATTCCTTTGTATTTGTCTCTTAGTTTATTTAATGTAATTATAGATTTGTCTTGATTTTCTTTTTTATAAGCAGAATGAATAACAACCCCAATTACAAAATTTAATTGTTTACAAACAGAATAGATCTTATAATAAAGATCTTCATTATATTCTGATAATGATAAATATTCTTTTTGTTTTTCCATGATTGGAGCATGTAGTATTATTTTTAGGTTGGGGTGTTGATTATGTATATTTGTAAGTTTTTCTTTAAAGTCAGTAAAATCTAAAAAATCTTTTTCATATAAATGTAATTCTAATAATTTAAGATCTTTTATTATCTTGTTATTTAATTGCTTTTTATCTAATGATGATTTAACACCTATTATTTTTTCAGTCATAATTGATCTATTTAATTTAAAAAAATATTAATTAAAAAAATTAAAAAGAAAAAGATTTAAATATAAAATGGTAAAAGAAAAAAATTATCTGTAGTGTGCTTGTACGTGTTTATTATATTTATCAAAAAATTTCTTTTGTCTTTCAAAAGCATAATCAATTCCACCTGGGCCGGTAAAATCTATATTGCCATGAAAAACATCTTTTAAATATGAATATTCTCTTGAAGCATATCCTGCTTTTGTTATGAGTTTATCTAATTCTTTTGCTGTAAATTTACTAAGATCTAATTTATCTAATTCTTTAAAATGGTTATTTATTGAATCTACTTTGTTACTTACAGCTCTTTCAACAAATCTTTTTTTCTCTCTTATTTTCTTTTGAAATTCAACAAGTTCTTGTTCAAATTTTTCTATTGGTTCATTTCTCTTATTACCTTGTTTTGCATCCCTGAGTTCATAAATTGCACTACTTACTTCAGCATCTAGAAGTATTAATTTTGAATAATTCCTATTTAATTCAGGAAATTTGCCACCTAAAGTTAACAATCCCAATTTCATTTGACTTACTTGTATTTTTAGTTTTTTTAATGCACCTGATTGACTTAAAATACTATTTCTTTTTTCTACTGGCATTGCAGGTCTTTTCTTAATCTTCGATACTGATTGTACTGGCTTTTTTGGTTGTTTTGATATTGGCATAAAAACACACCTCTTTTTTAATTTTAAATATAAATATTGAACGCTTTTAATATTTAAAGATATGTTTTTTCCTAAATGCCAAAATATTTAAAATTTATATTAAAAAATTAATAACAGAGTGAGAAAAAAAGATATAAAAAACATTTAATAGACCTTCACCAATTAATACTCCAAAAAAGCATTTTTTATATGAGATCTTTAATGAACTAGCAACATATATTATTAGATCAGTAGGGATTATTGGAATAAAACTCCAAACAATTATTATACTGGTCATTTTATTTTTCAAAATCTTTTTTAGTTTAATTATTTGTTTTGGATATTTTTTTTCAAGTAACACATCTAATCCAACATATTGTGAAAAATAATATATTATTGTCATTGCACCAATTATAGCAATTAAATTATAGATCAAGGTCTCAATTGGTGAAAAAAATAAAAGTCCAGCAATAGCAAATGGCGTTGTTGGTATTAATGTTATTCCTATTATTGTTAACATTAGAATATATATAAAAACAGCTAAAAATTTATAATTTTTTATAAAGATATTTAAGAAATGTATATCAAAAAGATCTTT
>JAQUVR010000003.1 GCA_028693335.1 Candidatus Iainarchaeum sp.
GATACAAATGTAATTGTTTATATGTATGAACAAAAAAAAGATGTTTTTGATTTTGCATTAAAAATAATAACTGATGCAGAATTTTTTATATTAGATAAATCAATAAAAGAATTAGAAAAAGTATATAAAGAAAAACCAAGAAAATTAGAACAAATAAAAAAATTTATAGATAAACTTTTATTAATAAATCAAGTAAAAATATTAGAAACACCAAAAGAAGTTTTAGAAAAGATTGATAAAGTTGATAAAATATTGATTTATTTTAGTAAAGAATATTTAATATATACAAATGATAGAAAATTAAAACAAAAAATCTTAGAAAAAAACAGAAGAGTTTTAACATTAAGACTTCATGATGTTTATCTAAATTAAAATATAAAGAGGGTATTAGGAAATGGGCTATAAAAAATATGTTTTGGAAGGAATTACAAGCATTTTACCACAAGGAATTTCTGGAGAATTAAATGAAATAATTATTAATCAATTATCAAGAGAATATGAAGGCGTTATAGATAAAAACATTGGTTTAATTATTGCAGTAACAGATTTAATTGAACACGATATTGGTGAAATAGTTCCTGGAGATCCAAATGTTTTTTTTAAAGTTAAATTTTCTGTTATTACATATTTGCCAAGATTACATGAAATAGTTTCAGGTGTAGTAACACAAGCAACAGATTTCGGTGCGTTTTTAAAAATTGGGCCTGTTGAAGGTTTGTGCCACGTTTCTCAAGTAATGGATGATTTTAATTCATATAATGGAGAATTACCTGGTTTTGTTGGAAAAGATTCAAAACAATCATTGGTTGTTGAAGATGTTGTTCTTTCAAGAATAGCAAACATTAGTTTAAAATCAACAGTTGCAGATACAAAAATAGGACTTACAATGAGACAATTTGGATTAGGAAAACCAGATTGGCAAACAACAAAAGAAAAAAAAGAAAGAAAAATTATTAAGAAGGATAAAAAAACAGATACTAAAGTAAGTACCACAAAAACAAATAAAAAAACAACACCCAAAAAATAAATTGTGATTTATTATGACATATAAAGCATGTAGAAAATGTAGAAAGATTATTGAAGATAATGATGATGTAGTAGATAATCAAGAAAAAAAAGAAATATTTAAAGAATGTCCAATCTGTTCAGGAACAACATTTACTACTTTTTGGAAAGGTAATGCTTTGATTATAGATCCAGAAAAATCAGAGATTGCTGAAGCAATGAGTGTAAAGACTCCTGGAAGATATGCATTAAGATTAAGTAGATAAAATTAAAAAAGAGGAATTTTTATGAATATAGAAATAGAAAAACAAAGAAATGAATTATTACATAGAACCAACATAATTGCAAAAATAACAGCAATAAAAACACCACAAAGAAAAGAAGTTTTAAAAAAAGTTGCTGCAATGCTTGGTGTTGATGAAAAATTAGTTGCTGTTGATACTATAAATCAAGATTTTGGAAAACACAATTGTGTTGCATATTTAAAAGTTTATGATGATATTAAGTATTTAAAACAATTAGAGCAAGAATATAAAATTAAAAGAACAGGTTCATTAGAAGAACCAAAAAAAGAAGAAAAATCTGATGAAGAATAATTTTTAAAAAAAGAGGTAATGATTAAATATGGCAAAAAAAGGAAGCGGTGTAAAAAAAGGTAAAACAAAACACAAGCCAACAGTAAATATTAAAGTAAGTAAATTTTACAAAGTTGATGGCACAGCAGTTTCAAGACTTGGCAAAGATTGCCCAAAATGTGGTGTTTCAGTAAAAATGGGTGCTCACAAAACAAAAGAAGGAAAAACCAGATTTGCTTGTGGCAAATGTGGAATGAATGTTTGGGAATAAATTGTTTGTGATCTTTCGTGATTGAGTTTGGAATTGATCTACTTTTATTCTTAATTCCAATCTATTTTTTGATATTGTTAAATCCTAAAGAAAATATAAAAAATATTTTTTTATCTTTGGGTTTTAAAAAAATAAGTTTTAAAGATATATTTAAACACACAATAATTCTTTTCTTTTTATTATTTTTATTAAGTTATACACTAAGTTTTATTTCTGTATTTTTTAAAATATCCGATCTTAATTTGGTTGGTCAAGAAATTTTGAAACTACCAATATCTGTTTTAATTTATATGTTTGTTATTAGAGTGTTTTTAGAAGAGTGGTTTTTTAGATCATTTTTAGTACCAAAAATTGGTGCTATATTTTCAAGTATTATTTTTGCAATTGCACATATTGGATATGGTTCTATTATTCAAGTACTGGGTGCTTTTTTTTTAGGGGTTTTATTGTCTGTATATTATAAAAAAACAGGATCTATTATTCCAAATTATTTTGCTCATTTTTTATATAATTTGTCAATTTATCTTATACTTGTTGTTTTTATATAATTTTTAATGTATAAACTAATTTTTATCTGTTAATAAAAAATTTAGCCAGAATTTGAACTTTTGTTTAGGCACACATTTATTTGGAGCACTTTTTTTCATTTATGTGTCTAATTTTGTACACCGAAAATCACTTTATTTATATAAACGTTAATATCTATAGTTATATTGGATTTTGTAGACAAAAAGATAAATAAGAAATCAAATGGTTTAGAATAATAGGAGCAAGAAAAAAACCGTTAGATTCATCTAGGAGGCGATAAGATAGGGGCTGTTAATACATGAAACTGGTTTTTTGCCAGGTTTTTGGAAACGGGGGGGAAATTACGCTAAACTAAGCTCGATAGTAGATGTTGTTATTGGAATTTCCCCGACCTAAGCTAATTTTGTTTGAAACTATTTTTAGATTAAATAATTTTTTGCTTTTTTTAAAAATTAAAAACTTTTATATATAGGTTACTAATATATATTATTAGGCAATAATATTTATTATAACAAATAAATAATTTGGTAAAAATATGACCACAGAAAAAAGCAATATTAATAAAATTGAAAAACATTTTAATAAATTTGATTTACATCTACACAGTAAATATTCTTCTTGTGCAGTAAATGAACCAAAAACAATTATAAAACAAGCATTAGGCCATGGACTAAAAGGAATTGCTTTAACCGATCACAACACCATAAAAGGTTGGGCAGAATTGCAAAGACTTTGTAGAGAAAATGATTTGGTTTTTATTCCTGGCCAAGAAATAACTGCTACTTTTCAAGGTAAAAGATTAGGCCACATCTTGGCATTATTTACTTATGATAAAATAGAATCTTTTGAAATATTTGATATAATAGATCAAGCAAAATCACAAGCAGCACTATTATCAATTCCGCACCCTTTTGATTTTGGACGAAAGTTTTCTGGTTTTGAATTGTTATCTAAAGATAAATCAATAACAAAATATATTCCTGCAATGGAAACATTTAATTCAAGAGTTTATAATCTGAAGACTAATAAAAAAGCAGAAGAATTTGCAAAAAAAAATTATATGTTACAAACTGCTGGTTCTGATGCACATATGCCACATGAAATAGGGAACGGTTATTTGATTGCTAATGCGCAAAGTGAAACCGAATTATTAAAAGAAATAAAACTCGGACGTGTTGTAGTTGGTGGCCAATTATCAGGACTTGTTCCAAAGATTCAAACTTTGGGTGCTTATTTAGGCATTATGAGAGACAATTATTTTAAATAGTTAATATTTTTTTAATATCTATTTCTTTATTATTTAAATTATTAATAATTCCATTAACATGACCAGCACCAACAACAACAACAATATTTTCTCCGGGCATATTTTGTAATTGATATGCCATATATTGATCTCTTTGATCTATTAATATTTCTTTAAGTTTTTTATGTTGTTCAGTAAATATTTGTAATATTTGTTCAATCATATCAGAATTTTCTTTGCCTTCTTCAACTTCTTTTAAAATGGAATCAATATTTATTTTTTTTAAATCTTTTTTCGGAACAAAAAATCCACTAAACAATATTTTAAATTTTTCTTTGAATGTTATATTTTTTGTAAGTTTTAATAATGTGACATTTATATCTCTATCAATTAATGCAATTTTTGCATTAATCTCTTTTGCAGAAGTAATTGCAGAAAACATTTCTTCTCCAGGATCTATTTTATATTTTTTTGCGATATTTCTCTGTATTCCTGATAAAACATATGCCAGTAAAAAAACAGATGGTTTTTTTGATTTGAATATTGCGGTTATTTTTGGTTTTTTGATCTTATCTTTATTAATTAAAGAATAAAATCTGTTTCTATCTAATTCAACACAGACAACATCTGGTCTTTGATTTAAAATAATTTCATTTACTTGTAACGCATTGGCTTTAGAGATGTGTGCTGTTCCAACAAATGTAATTTTTTTTTCATTAAAAATAATTTCTTTAATCATTTTCTTTCAAATTAATTTTTTAAATAGATTTTTAAATATTGAAAAAATCGTTTTCTTTTTAAAGGTTTTAATCTTATATATTATAAGAAAATATATATTTATAAAGATATAAACTTTAATATATATTGATAAAATAAAACCATTGCCAAAAAAAGATGAAAACATGTTAAAAAAGAACAGTTTTTTTATTATTATTTTAATATTTATTTTTATTTTTATAAATAATATATTTGCATACACCATTACAAGCATAAATATTACAAACAATTATGCAAATAATGCAAGTACAATTCAGACAATTACTGGTGTTTTATCTGATACAACCGGAATAACAGATAATAAATTTTTATTAAATATAAAGTCTTTAAAAGACACCACTGGAAAAGATTTTAATGCAATTGTATCTGGAAATAATTTTTCTGCAAATTTTAAATTAGACTTAACTTCTAGTCAATCTAGTTATGATCAATATGGTGCACCCATAATTATTGTTAATGCTTTTGATACTGTCACTGTCACAGTTTCTGATACTGATGGGCAATCAAAATCAGATACTATTAAGATTGATACCCTAAAACCAAACGTAGGCACTATTAATTCTATATCTAATGTAACAGGTACAAATTACAATGATTTTTATTCAAAAACTATTTCACTTAATGTTACTCCTGCAACAGATGGCAACACATTTATTGATAAACAAATTGTTTATGTTGTCCCAATTGCAACAGTAAATAACTATTTGACGGCATATACAAAAAAAATAGTTGACACTAATATATCAACAGCAATAAATATTAATTCAGTTACATTAAACATTCCAGATGGTAATTATTATGTTTTATTAGATGCAAATGATATTGCTGGTAATTTGGTTTCATCAGCATCAGTATTAAACACAAAAAAAGTAGTATATTTTGATAATAACGCACCAACTTATCAAACCCCAAATTTGGGTGCAATTACAGCATCTAAAATTTATGTAAATAATAGTTCAGATTTTAATTTAAGTATCCCTGTATTAGACTCTTGTGGAATAGATTCCAGTTCCCCACAAACAATATTTTCTGTAAGATTACCAAATACTCAATTGGTTTTAGGTAATTATCAATTACCAAATAATAGATTTTTTATAGATTTAATTGGTAGTTGGCAAACAAATGACACCTTTGTTGTAAGTTTAGATGCTAAGGATAACTTAGACAATATTTTAAATTTAGATTTTAATGTAATAATTGATAGAACATCACCAACAATTCCAAATATAACAACATTAACAATTGCAAATGATAAAAATGTTACAATTGGTTGGAGTGCTGCAACAGATAGTTTGTCTGGACTTAAAGAGTATAAAGTTTATAGGGCAACATCAACTTTTACACCAGTAACAAACCAGACCCTTATATGTACTGTTCTATCTTCTGCAACAAGAACTTGTATTGATACAACATCTAAACCATCAAATACTAGATTATATTATGGTGTTTCTGCAATAGATAATGCGGGAAATAAAAGCGATGTAAATGCACAATATGTTCATACTGGGCCAAGTTGTTCTATTGAAATTGCCGATGGAAATAAATACACCAATTCTTCTACTCCACAGATGAGTTTAGAGTTTTCAGATGATGTTAATTTATTTTCATTTAGTTGTAATAATTCTACTTTTACTTCATATATAGATATTGATGATGATGATTATGTTTTTAACATAGTTAGTGGCTCAGGTTGTAATAGCACACAAGGGGAAAAAACAATATATTTTAGAGTAAAAAGTGAAGATGATCCCTATTATACAACAACATGTAGCGATAAAATAATTTATGATGTGACTGCACCAACAATTCCAGCAAATTTTGCTGCCAGTTCACAAAGTAATGGATCTATCAAGTTAACTTGGGCTAGTAGTGATGATAATTTAAGTGATGATATTTTTTATAGAGTGTATTATTCAGAATCAGATAATGTTACAAAAAATTCTTTGTACATAGAAACAGATGATCTTCAAACCATTTTCAATCCAAATAAACAAGCAACTTTTTATTTTAAGATTGCTGCAATGGATGAAGCTGGTAATGAATCAAATCTAAGTACTGGTACTTCTGCACAAGCAAGAAGAATTGGTCCATCTTTTACTTTAAATATTGTACCATCAAACAAAATTAATGATGTTTTGTATGTTGGAAAAGGATTAAAGAATATTAATTTTGTTAGTGACCAAGATCTTAGTGCTGAACCAGTAATAACTTTAAAAATCGGAAACACTTCAAGAATATTAAGTTCAATTAGAACAGGTAGAAATATTTCTACAACTTTTGATTTTAATACAACAGCAGATGCACAGATTAGTATAAGTGGAAGAAATACAAATAATGAAACTGCAGAAAATATTTTCTTGTTTGTTGTTGATTCCCAGTTGCCAACTTTTGATGTTAATTTAGTTGAAGATAATCAAAAACTTAATTTTTCTGCAAAGAATTTTTCTGATGACCTATTTAGAATTCAATATCTTTTAAATGATAATGAAGAAATCTGTATTGTAGAAAAAACACAATCAGCTAATTTTACTTGTTTGTTTGATACTATTAATTATTCTGATGGTAATTATGTGATGTTTATTTACGCTTATGATAAAGCATTGAATGTTACAAAAAAAGAAGTGTCTTTAGTTATAGATAATATTGATGAAGAGAAAGAAAATTCTGTTTTATTAAAAGAATTATTGTTATCAAAAATTCAAGAAATAGAAGAAAAGATAATAATTTTAGAAGAACTGTTAGTTGTAATTCCAGAAGACACAAAATTAAGATTACAAGAAATAAAAGACAAAAAAGAAATTGGGGACATGTATTTTGAGCAAGATAAATTTATTGATTCTAATAAAACATATACAGAAGCTCATGAAATGTTATTGACCTTAGACACAACCTTTCCTGAAGAAAAGCAAATTAAAAACACTTCCTTTAATACCATTTACGATGCAAATAAATTTTCAATAGTTTCAAAATATATCTCTGATGCAAATATATTAGCAGATACTCAAAAATTATATGCTGACGGGGTTATATCTGTTGATAAAAACTTTTTTGTACAACAAATTGGTATATCTAAATATTTTGCAGTTACTTTATCAATAAAAAATAATAGTGATAAAGAACAAACAATTACAATAATTGAAGATATTCCAAAAACATTTGCTGGAGATGTCTCTGAATTAATTTTTTCAAAAAAAGTTGATATTTTACTTAGAGATCCAATTGTTTCTTATTCTTATAAAATTCCACCAAAATCAAATGTTACATTAAATTATAAAAATAAAAAAGTTGTAACAGATGTTGATATTGCTACAAAATATTCAAGAATAACATTTACAGATCCAGTAATTTTAAATGGAGTAGTAATTTCAGAAGATATAAAAATTACTAAACCATTAGATACGCGGTTATTAATTTATTTAGTAATTGGAATGGTTGTTTTATTAATTTTATTAGTCGTAATTGGATCCATAATTAAATCCAATAAAGAAAAAGATATGAAAAATATTGTAAAACCAAATGCAAATACCATGATGAACGATTATTTTTCAAAACCAACTGAGGATAAAACAAATTTATCTGAGGATATGAAAAGTAATGATAAAACTAATGATAAAAACAAAGAAGATAAATTTAAGCAGGATTATGACTATATATTAAATGCAATTAAAAAAAGATAAATAATGATAGAAGGATTAGAAAAAAGGGTTATAATTGTTGGTGGGGGGCCAGTAGGACTATATTGTGCATATCTTATTAAAAGGTTTAATCAAAGAGTGTGTGTTACATTAATTGAACAAAAAAAAGATGTTGGAACAAATTATTGTTGTGCTGGTCACATATCTATTTATGGTTATCGTAAATTAATGGTTTCTTCTGTTTTAGATTTAGAAAAATTTTTAGTAAATAAAATTAGAGGTGCCTATATTTTTGGGCCTAATCAAGCAAAATTAGAAATAAAAACAGAAAAATTTCAAACCTTTTTAATAGACAGATCTAATTTTGAAAATGAATTGTATTTATTAGCTCAAAATGTTGGTGTAGAAATAAAATTAAATCACAAAGTTTCTTCAATCACTGATGATGAGATTGTTGTTGATGATAAAGAGAATAATAAATATTTAACTATAAAATATGATTTTTTAATTGGTGCCGATGGCCCTAATTCTATTGTAAGAGATAGTTTTGAAAATAAATTTGACACGTCTGATTTTGTTGTTACTTATCAAGTTACTGCAGAAGGTGATTTTAAAAAGGACATGGTGTCTGTTTATTTTGGGGATTTTTCAAAATCTTTTTTTGGGTGGATAATTCCAATTTCTAGAACACAAGCAGAAATTGGAGTAGGTACAAATATCACCCAAAATCCAAAATTGGCATTTGATCAATTTTTAACGAAATATAATCTTGATATAAAAAATATTGAATTTAATTGTTCAGGAATAATTCCAATCTCAAATCTAAAAAATAAAACCTTTGTAGAAAAAAATAAGCTTTTAATTGGTGATGCTGGTTGTTTTGTAAAAGCAACAACTGGCGGAGGAATTATTTTTGGAATGTTTTCTGCTGAAGCGGCAGCAAAAGCAATTACTTTAAGATATAAAAGTTTTAAAAAAATTGATAGTTATAATAAATTATTATCAAAATATTTATCAAATTTAAATCTTCATTATAAAATACATCAATTCATGACAAAAAAAACACAATATGAGTTAGATCAAATGTTGTTAAAATTAAAAGAAGCTGATGTTGAAATATTTTTAGAAAAATATGCAAACATTGATTTTATAACTGGTGTTATTCCAAAAGCAATAGTTCATCCAAAATTTTATGTGTTTTATAAAGAGATTTTGGATTTTATTAAACAAAAATAATTTTATCTTAGGAGGTAATAAATTCTGAAAAAAATGTTTTTATTATTATTTTTGATGATGTTTTTGTCACCAATTTTTGCATTAGAAGATGGTTCTATTGCAAATACTTTAGAAAATACAACTGATTCTGTTTGTACAATGGATGTAAAAGAATGTTGGGATGGATCATTTGTTTCAAGAAATCCATCTAGAAACTGCGAATTTTATGCGTGTCCAATACAAAATGATTTGGATGCAGATGTTTGTGCTAAACAAATAAAGGAATTAAATATAAAAATAGAACATGAATTTAGTCCACTATTAATAAGAATAGAAAAATTATATGCAGAATTTAGAGAGCAAGAAAGAATTTATTTAATGGCTCTAAAAGAATATGAAATGTGTTTAAATCAAACTAAACAAGATAACGAAAATTCAGTAAGAAATTTGTCTACTACTTCAAAAATGACTGCTAATATTATTTTAAGTAATTCCAGAATAACAAATTTAGAATCTGCAAATAAATTATCAGATATAGATAAAGAAATTTTAAATGCAGAAAAAATTACTACTACAGATCAAATGATTGAAAATATTGTTATAAATGATATTTCTATTCTTGAAACTAAAGATTTCTCTTCAAATTCTGATAAATGTCTTAGAGAAAAAGAGAAATATGAAATCGAACAACAAAAACTAAAAAAATTAAAAGAAGAAATTAATCAATTGAAATTACAACACAAAGAAATTATTGAAACAATGTCACACTTAAAAAAAGAAAGAGATATATTAATAGAAAGCTGTACTCAAAAAAATACAATTGAAATTTGTAATATTCCTCAAGATTTAATATTACAAGAAAAAGAATTAATTAAAGAAATTAACAACTTAACTCAATTATCTTTAAATTCGTTACAAAAAGATGAACATTTAGATAAATTAAAAATATTAAGAAATGAATATAGATTAATTCAAGAAAAGATTAATGTCATAAAAGAAAGTTGTAACAGACAAAAAAATCAATCTGCGGAAATAGAAAAACCTTGTGCAGAAAAAGATGAAATAAAAAAGATTTTAGAAGAATTATATAATTTAGTTAATAACACCCTTGATGAAAAAGAGATCTATTTATTAAAAGAAAAAATTGTGTATTATGAAGAAAAATTAAATAATTTTTCTTGTGATGGCATAAAAACAGAAGACCAAAAAACAGAATATCTAGAAAAAAAGATAAAAGAACTTGAATCTGAAAGAGAAAGATTAAAATCAGAAATTAATAATCTTAAATCAACAATTACTCAATTAAAAGAAAAATTTTCAGTTGCAAAAAAAGAAGATAAATATAAATTGATTTTTGAAAATTCAAAAGACATTAGTCAGCACACAGCTGCTATTGTTGAAAAAGAAATTATAAATCTTAAAAAAGTTTTAGAAAATATAAATGCATCAAATATGTCAGAAGAAACAAAAGAAAAAATCAGAGAAAAATTACAATTAAAGATTGCGAATTTAGAACAAACTAGATCTACACTATCATTTGTTTTGACTGCAGAAGAATTAGAAAATGTTGTTAATGATGCAAAAGAATTGACGTTAAATAGTAAAAAATTGGCTACAATTTCTGTGTTAGAAAAGAATATTTTAACATTAAGCTCAATAATTGATAAATATCTTTTAGAATCTAAAAATTATTTATTACTTAAAAATGAAGTTGATCAGCTATTAAAAGAAGTCTCTAATATTTCTATTGATTCTTTGAATCAAGAAGATATTATTGTGTTTAATAATAGATATCAAGAACTAAAAGAAAAAGTAAGAGCAGAAATAAACTAGAGGTGATTAATTACGAAAAAAATTCACATATACATTATAGTAGCAATAATCATTATTCTTGTAATATCATTAGTATTTTTATTTAGTAATCGTAACCAGGAAAATACTGACACTCTTGATAATACTGATGATAATTCAGTTAACATAGATAATGAGAATTTAAAAAAAGATTTAGACACATTAGATAAAGAAGATTTAAAAGACTTGGATTTTAATTCCGAAATAATTGATCTAAATTAAAAAAAGCCATTAGCCCGAAGGAGATTCGAACTCCTGTCGCAAGGTTCAAAGCCTTGCATGCTTGGCCTCTACACTATCGGGCTACTAATTTTTTAGTACTTATTCCAGAAATATATATAATATATAATCAGTAATTTTTAAAAAGGAATTTATTTTCCAGAATATTAAAAAAATAAAAGCAATGGGTTTTTATTTGTTTTTGTATTAAAATATAATATATAGTCTTTTTTTAAATTAAAAAAATGGGAGTGTAGCTTAGCCTGGTTAGAGCACTCGACTGATAATCGAGAGGTCGCAGGTTCGAATCCTGCCTCTCCCATAATTTCTAATATTTTGTGAGAATAATGGATAAAAATATTGATGATCTTTTGTCTGGTGGTTATAAATTTATTGAAGATAACCAAAAAGAAATTGCGTGTTTATTAATACATGGTTTTGCTGCAAGCCCAAAAGAATTGATTCCACTTGCAAATTATCTAAAATCAGAATTAGATATATATGCGCCATTATTACCAGGCCATGGAACAACAATAGACGATCTTGATAAGAAAAAATTTACTGAATGGATTTCTTGTGCAAATCAAGTTTACGAATATTTAAATAATAATTATAAGAAAGTTATAATTATTGGATTTTCTATGGGTGGCACAATTGGATTACATTTATCTAAGAAAAAATCACCATATAAACTTATTACCATTTCTTCTCCCATTGATCTATTAGACCTTAAATTTGTAACTACAAAAATTAAAGAACAATGGAAATTAAATAATTTAAGTGTAAAAAAAATAATTGCTGAAATTGAGACTGTTTCAAAAATAAAAAACGCAAAAACAGATAAATCTATTGATAAAACTAAGTTAGTTATAAATAACATCTATAAAAAAATATGGGATAATAGACTCAAATCCGCAAAAACAGAAAAACTAATCAAATATATTGACACATATGATTCATTATCTTATCATGCACTAAAAGAATTGTTTTTTTTAATACACGTGACAAATAAAGATCTAAAAAAAGTAACCGCTCCAATACTTATAATTCATAGTACCAAAGATGAGATGGTTCCTATTAATAATGTATCTATAATTTTAGATAAGATATCTAGCGATAATGCAGAAAGATTTATTGTTCATAATTCTAATCATCAGATACCATTGGATGTTGATAGCGATTTAGTTCAAAAAAAGATTAAAGAATTTATTAACAGAGCAATATAGTTTTATTTTATGTTATTATTTTCAAAAGAAATATTTGGTTTACAAATGTTTTTTTCTTTATCAAAATATAATGTTCCAATAATTTTTTGATTGTGTATTCCAATTACATATCCTGATGACAATACTTGTTTTTTTGAAATATCATTAATATTTATTTCTTTATTTTCAAAAAAATCAATAGCTTGTTTTCTATCAAGTATCAGATAATTTGTTTTAATCTGATCTGCTTTAAATATTGCACTTATTCCAATAGAACTTGGAATTGTTTCTTTTAAATTACAGAACAATTCAATACCCATAGATCTTATTTGATTTTTTGAAATGATTTTATTTATTTGTTCTTTTCTTTCTTTAGTTATTATAAAAAGAGATTTGTTTTTTTTATAAAATAAATATTTTTCAAAAAATATTTTTTCGATTCCAAATCTAGATAAAAAATAATTTCTTATTTTTTCTTGATTTTTATTGTCGCATATAATAAACATATTTTCACAATTTTTTAATTTTACAAATAAAAAAACCCTCTAAATTTGTGTGTTGTGGCCAGATTCTTATGCTGTTTTCTATTTGTTGATTATATTTTTTTGAATTATATTCTAATAATCCATTTTTTGTTAATAATTTTGGAATTTCAATTTTTTCAATTAAAATGTTTTTTTGTTTTTTAATTAAATAATCTATTACTTCTTCATTTTCTTCTGGGGAGTGTGTACAAGTAGAATAAACAAGTGTTCCTCCAGTTTTTAGAAGATTAAATGCATTTGTTATTAATTCTTTTTGCAATTTTGATTTAGACAAAACTAATTTTTCATTCCAGTTTTTTAGAACATCTGTTTTTTTTTTAATTTCTCCTTCACAACTACATGGAGCATCTAAAAGTATTTTGTCAAATTTAAGTCCGAGATCTAATTTTCGACCATCGAAATTAGTAATTATTGTGTTTGTTACGCCTAATTTTTTTAAAGTGTATATTAATATTTTTATTCTTTTATTGTCAATTTCATTAGCAACAATTAATCCAGTGTTATTCATTTTTTCTGCAATATAACTGGTTTTATTTCCAGGTGCTGCAGTAAGATCTAATACCACTTCTCCGGGTTTTGGATCTAAGATAATTACTGGTAATAAAGACGAAACTTCCTGAATTTGAAATTGCCCAGTTAATTGCTCAATAGTGTTTCCAATTGCAGAAACCTTTGATTTTATGAGATAGGTTCCTTTAAGATAAGAAATTTCTTCTAATTCTAAATCTTTTAAAATGTCAATTTCTGTTATGGAATCTACTTTTAATTTATTAATTCTTATTGCTTTTGTTAATTTAATAGAACAAGATTCAAGAAAGTTTTTATTTTCTATTTTCCCAAGTATTTTTTCATATTTATCTATAAATTCTTTTGGAAAATAGACTTTAGTATTTAAATTCATTAATGATCATATATTTAATAGCAAGAATTGATTTTAAATTTATGTTTATTTAAATAACATAAAGAATATAAATATTTGTTATGATTTTAAAAATTAGTATATATATTTAAATATTATGGTACCATAAAAAATTATTTATAACAACCAAAAAATAAACTGTGAGGAAATTAAATGAAAAATGTTTTTGTAATGTCCGAAGATTATGATCTAGATGACTATGACTATGATGGCGACGAAAAATCTGTTGATGATGAAAATATTAACGACATTGATAGAGATTTCGAAGATGATGAAGATTATGACTTTGACGATATTGATTCCGATAGTGATGAATAAATAATAAAATGGTGAAAATATATGAAAATGGAAAATAACTATTACGTATGCTATAATGATGAAGAAGACGAAGAATTTGACGAAGACGAAGAAGAATTTGACGAAGACGAAGAATTTGACGATGATTTTGAAGATGAAGAAGAATAATTCTTCTTTAATTTTTAATGGTTTGAATGACTAATTTTTTTTCTTTATTTTCTGCAATTATTTTTATTGCATCCTATTATTTTTATATTATATCTATTTTTAGAAAAGAAACTAAACCTCAAAAAGCAAGTTGGATTATTTGGAGTATAACTGATCTAATTATACTAATTACATTGTTATTACAGAGTGTTTCCAATTATCATTTGTCTTTTGCTGCAACAATTGGATCAATCTTAATAGTTTTTTTATCTTTTAAGTATGGTGTTTCTGGTTGGAGAAAAATAGACTTTATTTGTTTATCTGTGTCTGGAGTTGGTTTGTTATTTTGGCAATTATATAATAATCCATTAGTAGCGTTAATTATTTTATCATTAACACAGATAATTGCAACAATTCCAACAGCTGTATATGTTTGGAAATATCCAAAAACAGAGAATAAAATATCTTGGGGGTTATTTTTTATTGCTGGTATTTTTGGAGTACTTGCAATACCTGTTTGGAATCCAGAAAATTATGTTTTCCCCCTATCTATTTTAGTGGTGTCTATCCCTTTTTTTATAATGCTTTTTAGAGATAAAAATAACTAAAAAATACCTATTTAAAGGCTTCTATACCTAAATATAATATACAATAATATAACTATTTTTTATAAAAAGAGGTAATTTAATATGGCAGAAGATAATAATAAAATGAAACAAGAATTAGAACAAGAACAATTAGAAGAAGTTTTAGAAGAAACAGATGATGAAGAATTAGATGATGAAAAATTACCATTCCCAAATGCAACTGTTGTAAGATTAATGAGAAAGAGTTTAGATCCACATAAACAAATAAAAGGAATAGTAAAAAAAGAAATGAATTTATTTTTAGGTAGAATAGTTGAAACACTTTGTAAAAAAATGAATGGCTACGAATATAGTTATGTTGATTATGGAATGTTTAAACAAGCTATTGAAACTTTTGAAAATATACAAACAATAGAATTAGAGAAAATTAGAATTATTAAAAATCTAGAAAAAATCAAAGCAGAATGTGATATTTTAATAGATGATGTTGAAAGGAAATTTCACAAATAAAATTTTAAAATCGTGAAAAAGAATATGGCAACAGATTTATTTTATCCAGAAAAATATGTTTTAAAACTTAAAGAAGACATGAAACGTTTTACTGATCTGGATAATAAGATTTTATTAAATAAAAAAAAAGAGTTTGAAGCATTTAAAACAAATTTATCCAGTAAATTTAATACTGGTGTTGTTGATCTAAAAATTTTAGATAGACAATTTTTTTTAGATTCTGATAATAGAGAAATATTTGAAAGTAAATTATTACAAAAAAACAGAAAACAAAACAATTTATAGAATTTTTTGTAAAATAAGGAGTGATGTTATATGAACAGTTCAGGTAACCAAACATCTGGTGCATTTTTGCCAGAAGGTACAAAAAGAGATAAAGGAAAAGACGCTCAAAGATTAAATATACTGGTTGCAAAAGCAGTAAGTAATTCAGTAAAATCAACACTTGGTCCAAGAGGAATGGACAAAATGCTTGTAAATGAGATGGGCGATGTTACAATTAGTAATGATGGGGCAACAATATTAAAAGAAATGGCTATAGAACACCCAATTGGAAAGATGTTAGTAGAACTTGCAAAAAACCAAGATGACGAAGTGGGTGATGGAACAACAAGTGCTGTAATTATTGCAGGTGGTCTAGTTTCTAAAGCAGAAAATCTTTTAGATGAAAATATTCATCCCTCAATAATTATTAAAGGATATAAAATGGCTGCAGATAAAGCTGTTGATTATTTTACAGACATTTCTGAAAATATTACCATAACCGATAAACAAGCACTTTTAGATATTGCAAAAACATCAATGACCGGGAAAGCTTCTGAATATAGTTCCAGCTTAGCAAATATTGTTGTTGATGCTATTTTAAAAATATCAAAATCAAAGAAAGAACTTGAAAGAGATCAAATAAAAATAGAGCAAAAGATTGGTGGCAATTTATCAGATACAAAACTAATTGATGGAATTGTTCTTGATAAAGAAGTTGTTCATTCAGAAATGCCAAAAGACATTAAATCCGGAAAAATATTATTATTAGGTACTGCTTTAGAGATTAAAGAAACAGAAACAGAAGCAAAAATACAAATCACATCACCAGAACAATTACAAGCATTTATTGATCAAGAAGAGGAACAATTAAAAGAAATGGTTGATAAGATTGTTTCTACTGGCGCAAATGTTTTGATCTGTCAAAAAGGAATAGATGATCTTGCACAACATTATTTAGCAAAAGCAGGAATAACTGCTGTAAGAAGAGTTAGACAAACAGATATAGAAAGATTAGCAAAAGCAACCGGCGCAAAAATAATTAGTAGACTGAAGGACTCTAGTTCTAAAGATTTGGGATCAGCAGAACACGTTTACTCAAAGAAAATTGCAGGAGACGATATGCTTTTTATAGAAAAATGCCCTAATCCTAATTTTGTAACAATATTGTTAAGAGGAGCAAGTGAGCAAATCTTAGCAGAATCTGATAGAACAATAACAGATGCTGTTGGAGCAGTAATATCTTCATTAAAATCTGGTAAGTTTTTAGCTGCTGGTGGATCTTCAGAAATAGATGTTTCATTAAAATTAAAAAATTTTGCAAAAACTATTGGTGGAAGAGAGCAATTAGCTATTGAGGCTTTTGCAGATGTTTTAGATATAATTCCAAAAACTCTTGCTGAAAGTGCTGGTCTAGATGCAATTGACACAATCGTTTCTTTAAGAAGTAAACATCAAGATCCAATAAATAAGGGTTTTGGTGTTGATGTTGTTAATGGAACTATTGCAGATATGAAAAAGAAAAATATTATTGAGCCATTAAATGTTAAAACACAAGCAATAATCTCAGCAACAGAAGTTGCTGAATTAATATTAAGGATTGATGATATTATTGCTGGTCAATCAGGTAGGGGCCAAGCAAGAATGGGCCCACAGGATATGGCTGAAATGTAATATTTTCTTTTTTAATCTTTTTATTTATTACAATTATTAAATTACTATTTTTT
>JAQUVR010000071.1 GCA_028693335.1 Candidatus Iainarchaeum sp.
ATTCTTGCTGAAGCAAGCACTGGTGCTGGCAGTTGCTAATGGGCTGTATGCGGTATAATCTGCTCTGCATTGAGTTATTCTATATGGGTGCCAAAACCTCTTCAGAGTTGCCTGATCTAATCCTGCTAAAGTCTGTGTGATCCATGATTGGACGTGCGTAGCGGATTGAGGCTTGACAATAGCTCCAGAGAAATAAACTTAGCACTCACAAAAGATTCCCTAGGATATTATGATGAAAAAGACCACATATACTGCCTTACTGCTGTTGCTGCTTCCCGTCCTGATCTGGGCGGGTTACTATGATAACGTTATGACTCTTTATGGTGATGCCCTGAAGAACGGGCTCAGAACCCTGATCTCTACCAATACCAATTCGAGCTATGACAACGCCAAACTCTTTATGTTTCAAACTGCGGATAACGTCAACGGCACGGTTCGTTGTATCTACACCGGGCATGTGTATTCCATATCAGGCTCGTACAATGGATCCAGCGATCCCAACACCGAGCACACCTATGCTCAGAGCTGGTTTTCCAGCACTCAGAGCAGCGTCAAGAAAGCCGATGTCCATCATCTTTTCCCCACTCGTATGCAGGCCAACAGCGCTCGGGGCAATCTGCCTCTGGCCAATGTGGCAAATCACTCCACTGCAGACATCTTTTATTCCAATGAACCCTGGCAAAGCTATAGAGGGGGCGACGGCTACGGACATACCGTCTGGGAACCTGCTCCCCAATCCAAGGGCAATGTGGCCAGGGCTCTGATGTATTTCTATGTGCGCTACAACGATCCTCTGATCCAGGGCGGAGTGAATATGCTTCCCATCCTGATTGCCTGGCACCAGGAAGATCCGGTGGATAATTCCGAGATCAATCGCAATCAGGCTGTCTATCAGTATCAGAACAACCGTAATCCCTTTGTGGACCATCCGGAATTTGTAAATCGCATCTGGAACCCCACTTCTGCGGACGATCCTCTGCAGGTGCCGGTGCCACAGTTTGTGATTAACTCTGCCTATCCCAACCCCTTCTCTGCCAATCTGACGCTCAGCTTCTCCTCCGAGAAGGATCAAATGCTCAGTTTGCAGGTCTATAACCTTCGAGGTCAGTTGATCCGGGAAGAAGAACTCAATCTTGCCCCCGGAGAGAGTTCCTACACCTGGGATGGCCGTGATGCTTCGGGTGATGAAGCCACTACCGGTGTATATTTTATCAGAGCCTTTGCTCCCGGACAGGAAAGCCGGGTGAGGGTGCTGAAACAGAACTGATCAAGCCTTATATAAAAAAAGAACCGAAGTCTGAGATCAGGCTTCGGTTCTTTTTTGGGGTTTAAAAATCGAGGGCAAAAAAAATGGCTCCGGAAGAGGGATTCGAACCCCCGACTTAGTGGTTAACAGCCACCCGCTCTACCGCTGAGCCATTCCGGAACACATCGTTAGCGACAGATTTGAGAGCAGGCTTTTTTTGTCAATCAGAAAATGCAATAAAGTGATCAGGGAATAGTGAACAGTGAGCAGACTGTAGGTGCGAAGCTGGATGACCACAGCCCTGCACAATAGACGCTATGGATGCAATGACTACATGGACGGGATGGACGATATGGGCATTGTCATCTATCACGTAATCCTCAAATCCTGACAATCCTCGTTTATGCAAAGCCATCCCAGTTCCACGCTTAACTCCTATTCACTATTAACTCTTCACTATCAACTAATCTGATCACTGATCACTGTTCACTTAGTACTGCCCAAGCTCAAAGCTCTGCTTGACAGAAAGCCTGCATTCATTTCCAATGCTCCAAAATAGAGTATTCATTAAAAATATGTCATACAAGGAGTTAAGAACGATGGCGAAATTTAAGAAAGCTACGATGGACGGCAATACAGCCGCCGCACACGTGGCATATGCCTTCAACGAAGTAGCAGCGATCTACCCGATCACTCCCTCCTCCACTATGGGTGAGCTTTCCGATGCCTGGGCATCAGAAGGCCGCAAGAACATGAACGGCACAACGGTCGATGTGATCGAGATGCAGTCCGAAGCCGGCGCAGCCGGAGCGGTGCACGGATCCCTTTCCGCCGGTGCCCTCACCACCACCTTTACTGCCTCTCAGGGGCTGATGCTTATGCTACCCAATATGCATAAGATCGCCGGTGAGATGCTGCCCACAGTCTTTTATGTCACTGCCCGTAGCTTGGCTGCGCAATCTCTCTCCATCTTTGGAGATCATTCAGACGTAATGTCCGCCCGCAACACCGGTTTTGCCCTCATCGCCTGTAACAGCGTTCAGGAAGTGATGGATCTGGCTATTGTGGCGCAGCTTGCCACCATGAAGACTTCAATACCCTTCATGGTCTTCTTCGATGGTTTCCGCACTTCTCACGAACTGCAGAAGATCGAAGTGATCGATTATGACACAATGAAAGAGCTCGACGACGGCGAACTGATCGAAGCTTTCCGCGCTCGTGGCTTGAATCCTGATCATCCCCGCATCAAGGTCGGTCAGCAGGCTCCGGATGTCTATTTCCAGGGCCGTGAGACCAGCAATCTGCATTACCAGAAAGCTCCCGGAATCATCCAGGAAACAATGAATGCCGTTGCCGAGAAGATCGGCCGCGGTTACAAACTTTTTGATTACGTCGGTGCTCCCGATGCTGAAGAAGTTATCGTTGCCATGGGCAGCGGTTGCGAGACTATACAGGAGACCATCGAGTACCTGAACAAAGAACGCGGTATGAAGCTCGGTCTGGTCAAAGTTCGCGTCTATCGTCCCTTCGATGTCGAAGCCTTCAAAGCTTCTCTTCCCAGCACAGTCAAAAAGATTGCTGTACTTGATCGCACCAAGGAACCCGGCTCCATCGGCGAGCCTCTCTATCTTGATGTAGTCTCTGCTCTCAAGGACAATAAAGACCTCTTTATCATCGGTGGCAGATACGGGCTTTCCTCCAAGGAATTCACTCCCTCCATGGTTCTGGCTGTTTACAAGCATCTGGCCAAAGGTGGCTTCCACGGTTTCACAGTCGGTATTGAAGACGATGTTTCACACCTTTCTCTTTCTATCGACGAGATCATCAGCACCGTTCCTGCCGGAACCATCAGCTGCAAGTTCTGGGGCCTTGGTTCAGACGGAACAGTCGGTGCGAACAAGAACTCCATCAAAATCATCGGTGACCACACAGATATGTACGTCCAGGGTTACTTCCAATATGATAGCAAGAAGAGCGGCGGTATCACCCGTAGCCACCTGCGTTTTGGCAAGACACCCATCCACAGCCAGTATCTGGTAACCAAAGAAGACTTCGTGGCTTGCCACAACCAAGCCTTCATAGGCCGCTTTGACCTGCTTTCCGGGATCAAAGAGAACGGAGTGTTCCTGCTCAATTCCTTCTGGAAGAGCGAAGAAGCCTTCGATCACCTCACCTGCGAGATGCAGCAGACCATCATTGACCGCAAGATCAAGTTCTACAACATCGACGGCCTCAAGATCGCCGACGAAGTGGGCTTGGGTGGACGCGTCAATACCGTCATGCAGACCGCTTTCTTCCTGATCTCCGGCGTGATGGATCGCACAGAAGCCATTGAG
>JAQUVR010000072.1 GCA_028693335.1 Candidatus Iainarchaeum sp.
CTAGTTGTATTAGAGTTAAGATCATAATTAATATTTATGGTTGTTTTCGAAACAGTTACAGAAAATTTATTATCAGGTTCTTTAATATTTAAACTAATATTAAATATTTTTGGTTCTCTAAAGCTATCACTATCAAGAGTAATTTTTCCAGTAATTTCTTCTGTTTTTGCAGTTGTTGGGATTGTTATTCTTATTGTTCCAGTACTTTCAGTTTTTTTTGGAACAGTAAAATATATTGGATCAAAATAAAACCAAGTGTTTGCATCTGTGTTTTTTACAGCATTTATTTCAAAATTTACATTTATTTGAGAAATATCAACATCATTTCTTTTATTGTCTATTTTATAAGTGATATTTTTTGTATCTCCAGAAGTTAATTGATCAGTAATACTTAATCCAGTTACATTTACTTGTGGTTCTGAAATAATTTGAAAAGATGTGTTTGCGTTTGCTGTTGATGTCTCTTTTGATCTATATTTTATTCTGACATTTAATCTTTTTGTTGTGTTTGCTTTTTCTTCAGAAGGCACAGTGAATTTCAAAAAAACAGTTCCATTTTTTTGTGGTAATATTTGTTTTTGTAAATTGGTCAATGGGTTTCCTAGATAATCTACATATGTATATGTTTTGTCTTTAAAATTTGACCAAGATAAAACATCTCCGCTAAAAATTAAATAATTAAGATCATAGGTGTCTATAGTATTTTTATTTTCTAAATTTATTTGACAAGTTATTGTTTGACCAGCATATACCTTATCTGGACAAGATATTGAATTAATTATAAAACTAATATTTTTTTCTAAAACTTCAGTTATTTCAGTATTTTCTTTGAGTTCTATTTCTTTTATTTCTGTTTGAAGATAATCTGTTGCATTTATTCTGTAATAATATTTTCCTTTTCTTATTTTTAATTCATCTCCTGCACTTAGATTTGTGATTATTTTTTTTAATGCAGGATCTTTTGCAAAAATAATTGTAGAATTTGAAACACCTCTTCCTTCTGTATCATTTACATAAATTCTAATGGTTGCAACATTTAGAAAAATATACCAATAAATAAAAAAGACAATACCTACAAAAATAAATAAACTAATTATTTTATTTTTAGAATTATTTGGTTTTGATTTTTTTGGTGTGCTATAAGTAGGACTAAAACTTGGCCCTCCGGAAAATGGATCAAAATCTGGCATTTATTTTCACTTATTTATTATATATTTACTTGCAAGTAATTCTTTTTTTAATTCCTTTACCAACTGCATAGCAATTTTTTCTTTTTGAATGTTTTTTGCTTCTACTTGCATAATATCTTGATTTAGTTGCTTTACTTGATTATATAAATTATCTAACTCTTTTTGAATTGCAATAGAATGAACTTTTAGAATAGTTAATTCTTGATTAGATACTTTAATTTCTTTTAAAAATTCCTCTTCAAGTTCAGAGATCATTATATCTTTAGATTTTTCTTTTGCTTCAATCCAATTAAGTTCATCAATTCTTTTATTAAGTTCAACTATTTTTTCATCCTTTTTATCTAATAGTTTTAATAATTCATCAACAGATCTTTTTTGATTAGAAATATCTGAATATTTGTGAGTAATACTTTTTTTTATTCTAGATAAATAATCCAATAATAAATTTATTTCATTCTTTAAACTTTTTTCAATATCAAAATAAATTTCTGGTCTGGTGATTTCTGATTTTATTGCTAATAAATCATTATCTACTTGTTTTGTGTTCTCTTCTAAAAATATTTGTTTTTTTATTTTATTTATAATTGTTAAAAAATCATTTATAAAAAATTTAATTTTTTCAGAATCTATTTCAGAGGAATATGTCATCAATGATGCACTGTTAATAGAATTAATACTTTTTGTTAATTCTTCTAAATTTTCTTTTAATAGATGTAATGTTTTTAGACTATCTACTGGTTTTTGTTTGTAGATAGGGATATCAAAATAGCCGTATATAGATTTAGATTTTAATTCAATTTCTGAAATTAGATCAATTATATTTTGTGATTTCATATTTTTTTCATCTTTTTTATTATATTAATAATTACGTTAGTTAAATTTAAAGAACTTACATAAAAATATAATATAGTAGTTTATTTAAATTTGTCTGATTTTATATTATATATATACTATTTTTAAAAAAAGGGGGTTGTTGTTGAATGTTAGAAACAATGTTAAATTTAGCAAAAGCATTTGCGGGAGAGTCACAAGCAAGGAATAGATACACATATTATGCTTCTGTTGCAAAGAAAGAAGGATATGAAAAAATAAGTGCTATTTTTGCAGAGACTGCTGATCAAGAAAAAGAACATGCAAAAATGATATTAAAATTATTAAATCAATTAAAATCAAAATATAAAAAAAATATTGAACTAATTGTAGAAGCATCAGTTCCAACAACCTATGGAACAACAAAAGAAAATTTAGAATCTGCAATTATGGGAGAACATGAAGAATATAGTAAAATGTATCCTGAATTTGCAAAAATTGCAAAAAAAGAAGGTTTGCCAGATATTGCAAAGAGATTAGAAAATATTGCAATTGCTGAAAAACACCACGAAGAAAGATATAAAAAATTAAAAAAAGAACTAGAAAATAAAACAATGTTTAAAAAATCTAAATCAGTAACATGGGTTTGTAGAAATTGTGGTTATGTTCACACCGGAAAAGAAGCGCCAGAAGTTTGTCCAAGTTGTGATCACCCAAGAGCGCATTTTGAAGTAAAATGTGAAAATTATTAAAATGTTTTTAATGGAGGAGGTTGGAAATAAATGACAAAAGTAAAAGAAATCTACAAATGTAATATTTGTGGAAATACAGTAGAAGTTTTAGTTTCTGGACAAGGAACGTTAGTTTGTTGTGGAGAAAATATGGAACTTTTAAAAGAAGTAAATGGTCAAGAAACAGAAGAGCAAGATGTTGAAATTGCTGCAAAGCATATTCCTGTAATTGAACAAAAAGATAACAAAGTCATAGTAACAGTAGGAAAAGTAGAACATCCAATGACAGAAGAACACCACATAAAATGGATAGAAGTAAACATTGATGGATCTATCTATGTAAAAAAGTTAAATATTGGTGAAAAACCAATCGCTGAATTTAAAGGAACTGGAAACAAAGTTTCTGCAAGAGCTTATTGTAACAAGCACGGTTTGTGGAAATCCTAAATTCTTTTTTCTTTTTTTTTAATTTTGATAAATATGGATCTTATAACATCTATTCAGAAATTAAAAAAAACAAAAACCGCAAAAGAAATATCTACTAAGATCAAAGAATTTGAAACGGTTGGTAAAAAATCAAACAAAGAAATCTATATTGAACTTTGTTATTGTTTATTGACTGCTAATTTTAATGCAAAAAAAAGTGTAGATATACAAAATAAAATAGGCTTAGGTTTTACTACTTTCTCTTTAGATCAATTAAGCAATAAATTGAAAGAATATGGTCATAGATTCCCAAATACAAGAGCAAATTTCATATGTCTCTCTAGAATTTATAAAGACAATTTAAAAGAAGAACTTTTTAAAAA
>JAQUVR010000004.1 GCA_028693335.1 Candidatus Iainarchaeum sp.
GAAAATATTGACGACCTTATAAAATTGCCTGGTGTTGGTAGAAAAACAGCAAACTTGGTTATGTCAATTGCATTTAATAAACCAGCAATATGTGTTGATATACATGTTTTTAGAATAACTAACAGAATAGGTATTTTAGAAAGCAAAGATCCAATTGACACAGAAAAAAAATTAAGGGAATTATTACCTACTTCTTATTGGTCTCTTACAAATAGTATCTTTGTAAAACTTGGTCAAAATATCTGCTTACCAAGATCACCAAAATGTAATATTTGCCCTATTGAAAAAAAATGTAAGAAAAGAATTACTTTGAATTAGCAATTCTTAATATTGCAACAATTGATACAATTAATGCTGCAGGACTTACAAAACTTACGAAATTTACAACAACTCTATGTAAAAATGCACCAACTAATGGCAAAGTACCAAGTGGTGTTGCACTAGTTGCAATTAACACAATTGCTGCTAATAAAAATGGTATTATGTCTTTATCTTCAATATTTAGTAAACCAATCAATATTCCAAGCAACAACAAAATTAAAGTTACCCAAGTAACTCCAGTCAAAGATGGAAAAATCGCAAAAACTATTGAAAATAAAATTCCAATTAAAAAAGCATAAGCGCCTAATCTTTGAATAGTCATATTTTTTCAAAACCCCCCAAAAAATAATATATTAAATAAAGAAATATAATAGAAAATGTTTTTAAAAAAGATTGTTTATATCAAATAAAGATAAAACAAAAAATTAGGCAAAAAAGAAGGAGAGAAAAAACATTTTCTCTCTTATTCTTAAATATCATAGGCAAAAAAGAGGGAAAAAAAGAGAAAATATCTATACTCTCTTTTTCCACAATTTTATTTTTGGGGGTTGAATTTTTTTAAATGATTTATTTAACTATAAAATAAACCTTTCTTCCTGAAACAATTTTACTTAAATGACCAACTTTTACTAAATTATTAAGTCTTTGACTTGCTGCATTTGTTCCTTTGTATTTAAATTCTGTTTTTATTGTTTCAGCATCTGCTTTTCCAACAGATCTAATATAACTTATTATCTTATCATCAGTTTCTGATGGTATTGAAAGCAAAGATGAATTTTCTGATTGGTTTTTTTGTTGTAACATAAACTGTAATTTATCATATTTTTCATTTATGTTTCTTAGTAACTCATTTGTTTGCTTCTTTTCTTCAATTAACTTATATATCAAAACTGATAATAACATTGGATCATTAAACTTTTCTTGAACCTTTATCAGATCATCAAGACCAACTTCCTTAATTGTTTCTTGACCTAACAATTGTTCCAAGAATTGCTTCTTTATTAACAATGATTCTTGATCCTTAGTAATTGAATTGTCATTATTTTGTGTCATGTTATATCATGATTATGTCATGACTTTATTAAAATAAGATCGGATTTGTTTTTCCTAAAGAAATAGTTTTTTTAGTTTGGTTTTTTAACTGGTGGCTTAAGTAAGGGATATAAGGGGGAGATTTTATTCAATTAATTATGTATAATCATTTGTTTTTCATTAAATAAAGGGTCCCAACAACATATACTGAAACAATTTCTGACATATAATATAAATCTAATACTAACATAAATACCACCAATTTACAAAATAATTAAAGGCAAAATAATTATTTTTCTAATAAAACTTACTTGTAAATATATATTAATAGATCCACATTGATTTTCACAAGAATAATACAAAATTAGTAAGAAAATCAAACATTAAAACAATCTGCTCTCTCTTCTTTGATTCCGAAAGCCAAAATTTTTGGTTTTTTCAAGGATTTTAGTCATAATTTGATCTATTTCTACCATTGTTAATCTACTTCTAATATCTGCTTCTATTAATGCAGTTGGATAAATATAGTTTTTATTAAAAGAACATAATGCAGATATCATAGAAACAATCTTATCAGTATACTCTTTTAAAGAATATCCAAAATCTTTAAAATAAATAAACTCAATTCTTAAAGGATAATCAACATCTGATAATTTAAGATATGTAACATAAAGATTATCGCTATATTCATTTAAAAAATCACAAAGAACTGGATGAGATTCTGGCTCTTTTGAGTATTTAAAAACCCCTGTTCTATAATTAATAGGACAAAGAGAAAAAACAGTAAATAGATCAAATAACTCATTAGAAGAATCATCTAAAAGACTTTTTGTTTCATCTATCTCTTCCTTTAAGATATTAAAAAATCTATTTGCTCTACAATCTTCAATACAACCAACTAAAAATATTTTTTTTTGTTTTGAAAGTTCATATAATTGTATAAATTTTAGAATTAGTTTATCATATTCCACTCTTTCTTTACAATCTTTTGTAGGTTTATTAATATACTGTGGAATAATAGATCCATCTATCAAAGAAATTGAAAGATCTTGTGACTCTATTATCTTTTTTGTAAGATCTAATTCTTTATTTAATCTTAATATCCCAGAATTCCACAAAATTTCTTCTAATTCTAAAGAAGAACTTGATAAATATGGTTTTGCTTGATTATATATTTTTGGAAAATATTTATGATCTGTTAATTTATTATCAACATATTTAAAATAAACACCAACTTCTTTGACAACAGTAATATTTGCAAAATTAAATTGTTTACTTACAAAACCAGAATCAACTGCAGAAACCGAAAAATCAAGAGAACCAATTTCTATTGGATTAATTAATTTTTCTTCTAAATTATATGGGTTTGTTATTTTACTTAAATCAACTGCTTTTAATTTATCAATAATCTTATTATTTTTATTTAGTCCATTTAACATAACTTCTATTATTTGATCTACAGAATCAACACTTTTATTTTCCATAACCGTTTCTCTTATTTTATTGGACACACTTTATTTTTTTTATAATTGTTTAATATATCCAAATCTTTTTGTGATTTGTTATTTAAATAATTGTCAAAATCAAAAATAAAAATATCATTACAACTAATTTTATTACACGAGAATAATTGACAATATATTTTTTGATTAATATCACAAAGATTAGAATATATTTTTTGATTGTAATCTACAACTTCAAATTTAAAATTAATAACTGAAATATCAGCCAATATTTCATCAGTTCTTTTATTTAAAAATATAATAAAAAATGGATCTTGAGAAGTTATATTAAACTGATCTATATTATTTACATTTGCAAGTAAAAAATCATTATCTAATAAAACATCTTGCAAATTATTTATTTGTAAATCTGAAAATAACAAAGAATCTATTGTTTTATAAATTAAAGAATCATCAAAAACCTTGCCAATAACTATTTGACCAGTCTTATATTCTTGAGGAATTGTTATTTGAACAGTTTTATTTTCTAAATAATATAAATTTGAATTAATTTTATCACTATTTAAAATATCTAAATCAACATCTATCTCATTAAAATAATCATTTACTGAATAATTAAAAGTGATGTTTTTTACTGAATCTAATAACTCATAAAAAGAATAAAAATTTCTGTTTTCTCTATAATCAGGATTATGCCAAAAATAATAATTTTGATCATCTTGAGAATAACAAACTTTTCCTAATTTTATGTCTGTTATTATTTTTGATATTGATGAATTATTCTCACCTAAATAAAAAGAATCTAAATTAGATGGAATGGTTAAGATGTTATTTACTTTATTAATTCTTGCTTGTTCAACAAATACATCACTAGTTTGATTATCTAAAACAATTTCTAATTGATTTTCTGTGGCATTATAATTTTTTAAAATATACAGTTCTAATTTATTTTTATTATCATTAAACAAAAATGTAGACCTGTTTAGATGATCAAAATAATTAACAGAATAATTAATATCTCCTGACCCCAAATAAAAGAATAATGGCAAACTATCAATAAATGTTATGTTATTTAGGCCAAAAGAATTTTTTTGCTTATCAAAAGATAAAATTTTACCACTTCTAATTTCTTGTGATTTTGAAAAATCAGTGATTATTTCTGAATCTCTGAAATTTAAATAATTGATATTGGGTTTTTTTAAAAACGGAACATTTGAATAAAAATTACTTCTTGCATTTATTGGTTGAGAAAGTAAATAATCTTTATTTGAATCTAAACTATAAAGTTTATTTATTGCATAAATTGCAGATCTATTATCTCTGTCTTTAGAAACAATTACAAACTCATAAATTCCAATATCATCTATTGATTTTATATCAGAATCATTTGATAATTGTAAAGACCAAGAATTATCTAAAAATGTTGTGCTATTAAAAATATTAAAAGTATTAGAACCCTCTTCTAAAGCCCCAAGATATTTTGGGATAATTATAGACTTGTTAATAGAATCTCCAAAATAAGAAGTTAAACTTTTATAAAAATCATTAAAAATATTTGAATAAAGATCTCTGTTTTCAAAATTAATATCTAAAATAATATTTTTTTGATTATTTAAAAAATCACTCGCAGTAAATTGATAATAAATTGTATTATCTTTTATATAACTATAATAACTATTATTTGTAGCCCTTGAAATGAAATTAGTTGTTATTGTTTCATTATAATCATTTAAATCAAAATAAACACTCAATATTAAATAATCTTGTAATTTAAAAGGAACATTCTCATTTAAAAATAAAAACAAATTATTAAACTTTTCAAAAAAACTATTTTGCTCAGACAAATTAATAATTTTATCTTTTGTGATCAATTTCAATAAGTCTTGCCCAGATAAGTTTTCTTTTATCTCGTAACAATTATCAGAACAATTAACTAAAAAATCAATTTCACCTAATCTAACAGAAGTATCAGATAAATCTAATTTCTTTGACTGAGTTATTTTCAATTGATCTTGATCGCAAATAAATTTACCATAATCACAATCATTATAGGTTATATTCTCAAAATCCCAAGATAATAACAACTTATCAAAGCCATCATTATAAAAATTATCCAATCCAGTTTTACCAACACCAAAAACAGAACTATTACAATTTCCAAAAAATATATCTGAATCTATATTTTCATTATCACAATATCTTAAATAAAAATCAGATTCTAAATTTTTAAGAGATGTAGTTTCACTAAAACCATTAAATTTTTGATCACTATTATCAGTAAAATAAACAGAATTATTATTTAAAGAATTATTGCTTAAAGAAATTACTACATTACTTGGGGCGTGTCTATCAATTAATGCTTTATAATCATCAGTTAAGGAATAATAAAAATTACCAATATCAGTAACTAAAGAATTATTTAATATTAAAGCATTACCAATAAGACCAACAGGATCCATAGTACATTCCATAGCATAATCTTGATCTCCTATCCATACTCTCCAATTTCCAGATTCACCATTATCAACACCCCAAGAATTTCTAATTAACCAATATTCTTTACCAGATTCTTGATCTACACCCCAACCATATAAAACGATTCTGTGACCAACAGATCCATATACTCTTGTTGCATTAACATCAAAATCAGATCTTATATGCTTTAAATTATTACGTCTAAAATAATTTACCCATTTATCACTTAATTTCCAACTATATCCATCCAATTGATAATTATTATTTAATTCAACCCATTGCTGACCTAACCTATCAACATAAGTATTTCCTTTTTTTCCAACAGGTTCCCAAACACCAGAACCATAATAAGTAAATGTTGTTGCAGCACCTGAAAAATTTATAGACAGAGGAGATACTCTCAATGCTTGTTTTAATTTAAAAACTAATTCTCTTTTTTTTAAATCATCACTACAATCAGAAGAAATTTGAAACATTTGTCCTTTAATAAAATATTTATTTGCATTTGGTTTTAGATGTTCTGCTAAATTATAATAAATTATGGGTTTATCACTTAAATCTCTACAAAATTCACTATTTAAATTTGCTCTAGGAATATTATATTTTTGCATAATTGGAAAAACATCCATTCCTGATTTTGCAATTGTTGTTCTTGGTGGCAGCTCCAAAATTTCACAAGAATCATATTTAAGATGAGGATAATCTTCTTCTAATGTTAAACCAAACGGATATTCGTTAATTAATTTTGTGTGTTCAAAAAACCAATTAAAAACATATTTTTTTATATCTGTATTATATATAACATAATCACTTTTTTTCTCAGCATTATGCAAATTTAATAATAAAGACATTTGATCTGAAGAAAAATCAAAATAATTTGAAAAAAAAGTTCTACCTAATGGATAAATAATATTTGCAGAAACAGCTATTTTACTTCCAGACCCAGAACAACCTCTATTATTTAAATAAGAAATTAAATATTGTTCAGAAAAAATTAATCTCTCACCAGTTTTTTTAAAAAAATAACCTTGAAATAATTGAGAAACACTATGTGCCCAGCAATTACCACAGGATTGATTTGTAGCAGTACTAGCATCTGTATAATATGGCCACATTACTTGATCTCTTAAATTTGTGGGAGAAACATATTTTCTATAACTGTATGTGCTATCTGCTTCTGGCATTGATAAAAGACCAGACAACTTAGAAAGATCGTTTGATTTAGATAGATCTTCTATATTCTCATCAAGATTTTCATCAAAATCAATTAAATTAGTATTAAATTCAATAATATCTAGGTCTTTAGTTTCCATCTCTAAAGGAATTTGATAAGCTAGATCCATTACAGGATGATTTTCATAAATTTCATTATTAATTTTTATTAATTTTTCAAAATAATCATCATTAAAAATGTTCTCATAATTAGAGTCTTTAAATTTAAAATGAACATTATAAATTAGAATAAACAAAAAGATTACCAAAATCAAAAAAACTATTAAAAACAAAAATTTTAATTTATTTTTCATTAAATATCCCGTAGATCTATATTACAAATAAATTACATAGCCTCAAGTCTTCTAATTCTCTCAATAATTGGGGGATGAGTGGAAAACATTCCAGAAAGTCCTTTACTAGACAAAGGATTTGCAATATACATATGAGCATTCCCTTTACTTGCAGATGAAACTGGTTTACTGACACCAGATATTTTTTTTAAAGCGCTTGCAAGACCTTGAGGATATCTAGTTAATTTTGCAGCAGAACTATCTGCAAGATATTCTCTATTTCTAGATATTGACATTTGAATTAACAATGCAAATATTGGTGCCAATATAACAAAAATCAAAGCAATGATTAACATCAAACCATTTGAATTTTCACGCCTATCTCCAACACCAAAAATCATTCCTCTAATTGCAATATCTGAAACAATTGAAACAATTCCAAACAACACAGAGACAACAGTCATTATCTGAATATCCCTATTTTGAATATGTGAAATTTCGTGTGCAATAACTCCTTCAAGCTCTTGCCTATTCATAATTTCTAAAAGACCAGTAGTAACAGCTAGAGATGCATTTGTTGGATTTCTCCCTGTTGCAAAAGCATTTGGAGATTTATCTTCTATTACATATACTTTTGGTTTTGGTATATTTGCGGCTAGTGCCAGACCCTCAACTAAATTATGTAAATAAACAAATTTTTTTTCATCAGCTGCTTTTGCTCTACTAGTTGCAAGAACAATTTTATCTCCTGCATAATAGCCAATTATTCCATAGACGATCGCAATAAAACCAGCAATCCCTAAAATTCCAAAACCAGCAAAATTAAAAATATATTTTATTGCAATTGCAAGTATAAAAACAAATACAAAAAACAATAAAAATAACAAATAGGTTTTAAATATATTTTTTTTTGATTCACTAAATAAATCTATTCGTTTTGAATTTTCTACAGCCATATTTATTCATAATTTAAGTAATATATATTTTAATAGAGAAATATATTTTAATACCTACCCCTGAAAATAAAAAATGAGTTTTTTTATAAAAAAACAATCATTTTTATACTATTTTGTTTATTTTATATATATTATAATAAAAGAGGTTAATCAAAAATGGCAATAACAGATTTTTTTAAAAATATAAAAAATAATTTAAATATTAATAAAGAAAAAAAAATAGAAACTGAAAATTTAGAAGAACTAAATAATATCACACCAACAAAAAAATTAGATCTTATCTCATTAATTGAAAAAAGACAAAGTCTTAATCCTGATAAAGTAAGCACAATAAAAGTTGATGACGAAATTAAACATTATCAAGAAATAATTTTATTACAAAAAAATAAAGGGACTCCTGAAAAACTATTAACAGCATTAAGACAAAAAGTCGTAGAATTGCAAACAGAGAAATTAAAAATTGAAATTATCTACGAACTATTAAACCAAGATAACCTTCTAAGAACAGCATTTGGAAAAGCAAGACAAAAGGATATTTACAACATAATGATTAAAAAATATCACTCAGAGAATCTAGAATTACACGAATTTAAAAAAATAATACAAGAAATAAGTCAAATGCTAAAAGATAAAGAAGATACTAGAAACGAAAGCGAAAGATTAGAAGATTATTATAAATTATTATTTTAATAATCTAAAATATTCTTTTTACCAATTTCTTCAATAGGTAAAGAAAATATTCCTAATTCTTTTGTAATAGATTTTGCTAATTCTTTACTAAAACCATGCATAGTAAAAACTCGCTTTGGATTAACATTTGCAACAAAATCAATCAAATCAACATAATCACAATGATCAGAAATTGGTATTGATTCTGCAATTCTATAATGATTCCAACCACTAGCAACATAAGCTTTTACTTTTTTTTTTGTTTGTTTTTCTAATGTGTGTATAAATTCTTTTGTTATTAAAGTGTTTGGTAAAATTAAAATTTTTGAATTATTATCTAAATCCATAAGATTATATTTGCCTAAATCTATTCCAAAAGACTCATAAACCTTAGAGTACTCAAATATCTTGTTAGTAACTGTTGGCGTTTCTTTTAAATAAACATTTACAAATTTTATCAACTCTTGTGATTTGCCTAAAGAATAACCACCAATTAAAACTAGTTTGTTTTCTTTTAGATCTTTAGATATCTTTTCAGAAAAATCTAAATACACTAAATCTCTATTTGGAAAAACATATTTTTCTTTACCAAAAGTTGATTCTAAGATTAAGGTGTCAGCAGATTTTGGTTTTGCACCCTTAAGTAATAAAGAATTTGTTGTTTTAAAATCACCAGTATAAAGAACAGAACCAACATTACTTTCAAAAAAAAACATATTACTTCCTAAAATATGACCTGCATTTAATGGAGTTACAAAAAGGTTTTCTGAAATTTCAGTGGTTTTAAAAAAAGTATTAATCTCTAGTTCTTTATTAAAAGAAGTTTCAATCAATTTTTTTGTCTCAACACTAGATAATAGATCATTAGTTTTTAGAAAATGATCTGAATGTCCATGAGTAATTAATGACACTTCATTATTTCTTGCTTTTTTACATTGATCAATAGTAATTAGTTTTTCTTTATTTACAATTGATAGATGTTTATTATATGATAATTTCATGATTGATCTTTTTAATATTAAATATATCTACAAAAAAATTAATAAATGGTTTTAATTTATTTAAAAAAAATTTGGCAAGATATAAAAAGGTTACTAAACAATAAATATATTACCTATTATGGGGACATAGGGTAGTCCGGTCTAGCCTAGCAGGCTCCAGATTATAAAAACAGGATGTTTTTTAACATATGACTGAAAATAAACAGGTTTGCTAAATTTAAAAAATTTAGAAAAAATAAGGAGAAACCTGTTGACCTGGGTTCAAATCCCAGTGTCCCCAATTTCTATTTTTAAGATGAAAAAGATAACATTAACTAATAAAAAACAAAACAGCTTTCATAATAGAAATCTTAATAGAATTTAAAAAGCCATTTGGTTTTATTGTTAAATCTTTTGATTTCATAACAGATTTAAGTTCTGCAACTTTATCGTCTGATTGAATAATAGAATCAATATTACTTTCAGACATAAAGAGCTCTAAAGACACATCATCTCTATGTTCTGTTGAGATTTCTTTTAATTTAGAGTCTTCTAAAACAAGATAGAGAACTTCAGTTGAATTATCAGCTCTAATAACTTCTAAAGAAATAACCTCATTACTAAATTGATCTTTAATAATCTTTGGGACCCTATCCAAATTCCTATTATAAATATCAGCAGCATCCTCTTTATAATTTAGAATAAAATCAAAAGAATAGTTTTGATCAGAATATGCAAAAACACTTCCTAAACTTATTAAAACAAAAAACAAAATAAATATTATTTTTTTCATCATTTAATCACATTTATTATTTGTTACAAATTATATTATTAAAATCATTAATATTATAGATCACATTATCATCAACAACAATTGCTGGTGCTCTTGAAACATTATAATCAACAATCAGTTGATTTAAAACTATTATCTCTGGTAAATAAGGTAATGCAAAAACCACTGAATTATCACAAGATTTTGTAAATTTATCTAATCTATTTTCAAACAGATCGTTTTGTGCATCTGCTTTTATTTGCTTTGAACCAGTTTCTTTTTCTTCAGTATAAAAATACAATAAAATTTTTGTATCATTATTACATTCATCATTAAAATTATTATAATGCATCCAAAGTTTAATATTTGTTAAAACATACATAAATTTTATGTAATTATCTGTAGATACAACCGCATCTTTATTAATATTTCTTAATCTGTCTAGTAATTTTCTATTTATACCATATTGAGAATTTAATTGTTTTGCTAAAATATTACATTTCTTAGAAAGATCATAATTTTCTGAATGTTCTAAATAATTATTATACAAATCATCTAAAATAAGTTGCTGATTTAAAATTTTTATATCTTCTTCTAAATTTGTTCTTTTATAATTGTCATAAGAAATTATTCCAAAAAAAAGAATTATTACAATAATTAAAACAATTAATAATGCTGTTAAAAAAATATTGTGTGTTGGTCTATATTTTACCATCTTTGTTTCACTCCAATTAATTCATATGCTATACCAATAATGTACATAAAAATTATTATAAAACCGTATACAAATAAGAAAAAAAGAATTGGAAAAAAATAACTTATATCTAACTTAAAATCAGTATATCCAAATGATAATGACATAAAATATATTGATAAAGATAAAGAGACTAATAAAATAATAATTAAAGAACTAATATTAAAAGAACTAAAATTAAATGAAAAATCAGACAAATTAATTCCATATAATATAATATTGTATAAATTATAATAAATTGTAAAAAACAAATCAGAAATCAAATGATATAAGGTTCTAAAAACAAGCATCATGCTTAATATCATAACACCTAAAGAATATGGCAAATAAAAACCAAACACACCCAAATCTCTATTAAATAAAAAAGACAAATATTTATTATTTGTATCAAAACCGCCCCTTGCCCATCTTAACCTTTGAATAAAATAAGATTTCCATGTACTTGGAACTTCAGTTTTTGCTTTTGCATCAACAACAAAATGAATCTTATAACCTTTTTTTATAAACTTGTATGCAATTTCCTTATCTTCAGTTATGTTTTCTTCATCATACCCACCAACAGAATCAAAAATTTTTTTATCTAAAAGACACATAGCTCCAGTTCCAATATCTAATGAGCCCATAGCAGTAAGAACCATTCTTGGAAGACCAAAACTAAAATTATATTCAATGGTTTGAAGTTTTTCAATAAATTTTTTTTTATTAGTAACACCCATTACCCCAACAACCATACCAACATCATTTTTTAGGGAAGGGATCATTTTAATTAAGGCGTCTTTTTCAGGGATTGTGTCACCATCAACTCCAAAAATTAATTGTTCTTTTATTTGTTTTAGTCCTTGATTCATTATTACTGCTTTTCTATTATCTATAAAATATTTTTTGTCTAAAATAATTGGTTTAATTCTTTTATCATTTTCTAAAAATGTACAAGTTCCATCAGTAATAACATAAATAGTATAGGGAATAGGATATTCTAATTTTTTTAATTGATCAATAGTGTGCTTAATAGGTTTCCAATTATTATAAGCATAAGTAACAACAGCAACCTTTGGTGGGTTTTTTGGAAATTCTTCAGATCTTGAAACTTCAGAATATCTTTTTGAAATTAATATTGATAAAACAATAAAATATAAAAAAATAAAAACAACAACTAACTGTAAATAAAAATTAAATGATTTTACAAAAATTGTGAAAAATAACATTAAACTAATTATAATTAAATAGAATAATTTTTTTTTGAAAAATGTTTTTGTTTTTTTTATTATGCTCATAACTTACAATGATTTATAGATTATTTATAAATAATATGATAAAATGTATTTATATATGTTATTTTAGAAAAAAAACACCAAAAAATCAAATTCTATAGTCTCTATTGTCATCAATTTTAAAACCATTAAAATTTACAAAATTACAAACTTTTTCAAAAAGTGGATGATTATTGAAAATCACCATACAGGCGTTTGTATTAACACTATAACCATAATTTCTTTGAGCAAGTTCATTAATTTGCTCTAAAAAGGATCTGTGTCCAACATTTGGTGCAAAATCCTTTTGACATTTTTTTCCAATAACAACAACAGAATCATCTTCATATAAAATATCTTCTTTTCTAAAACTATTATCCAAAACAGATTTATCATAATCAAACTTATAAATCACTATTACAGACTCATCAATCCAAAAATAATTAGATCCATTTGATTCTAATGGAATGGATTTTAAGCCAACACCATTTAAAAAAACCCAATAATTAGAAACAATTAAACAATCTGATAAATTGTGTGATTCTAATATTTCTTTTGTGTCTTCATAAAATTCCTTTGTAGCATATCTGCTTTTTTCTAGGTGGCTATATGGCAAATAAAGATTAATTAAAAAAACAATTAAAAAAATAAAAACAATTGATTTTTTTAAAATGGTTCTATATTTTAATTTCAAAGAAGAAGAAAAACAAGCAAAAAACAAATAATAAATTGAAACTATTGGCAAAACCAATAAAAACAAATATCTTGCGTCTTTTAGAGGTGTTGTAAGATAACTATATATAGTATATATACCAATTATAATAATAATTAACAAAGCTTTTTTTTGAGAGGTTGTAATTTGCTTAAAAAAACCAAAACCTGTTTTTTTTCTAATAATATTAAACAACAGAAAAATCAAAATAACAGAAAGTAAAACAGACAAAACTGTTGAAAATTGAATAATAAAATGAAACATTCTTGCTGGTTGTATAATTTCTAATCTATAAATAATATTTTGATAATATTGATCTCCAATACTTGTAAAAAAATTTCCATATCTTATTTTATTAAAAATAAACCATGGTAGAAAAGATAAAAAATACAAACAAAATGCAAAAAATTTATTTTTCCAACCTTTTATAAAAAAAATAAAGGCTACAAAAACAATTCCAGTATATCTCGTAAGTGCAGACAACCCTAAAAATAAACCAGCCCAAAAACTATTTTTTACAATAAAATATATAGCAAATAAAATCAATGCTAAAAACAACAACTCAGTTCCAGTAAACATAGCATAAGACAACATAAACGGAGTGAAAATCATGGCATAAACTACAAAAGTATTAATTTTCAACTCCTTTGTTAATAAATAAACACCAGTAAAAAAAATAACCGAAACAAAAACAATATAAAAAATATCTAACAACAAAGTATATCCAAAAATATTTCCAAAAACGCCCAAGATAAAAGAAACTAATGGGGGTCTTAATATTTCAAAATAAAAACCATTATTGAAAAAATGTTTTGCGTTTAATAAATATACCGTATAGTCCCATGAAAAAACTAATAACCTATGCGCAATAAAGAAAATAATTGTCACCAAAAAAATTAACAATAGAAATTTATTTTTTATAATCCAGTTTTTTATGTTATTCATGTTTAATTCACTTAATAATTATTTAAAATATAGTTTAAAAATATTTTTTATAAAACTCACAGAAGATCCAAAAATATTTACTGTTGTTGTTTTACTTTCTTTCCATTTTACTGGAATTGATTTTATTTTATATTTATTCTTAGATGAATAATAAATAATTTCAGTATCTATAAAAAATTTATTATCTTCTATTTTATTTTTAATTAAATCATATTTATTTTTCTTAATTGCTTTAAAACCACATTGCGTATCTTTAACTTTTATATTTAAAAAAACTCTTAATAAAACATTGTAACATCTAGAAATAATCCAACGTTTAATAGATCTCTTAGTTTTACTATTTTTTTCATATCTAGACCCGATAGATAGATCATAATTATCAATTATAATAGAATCAATCAACTCTGGAAATTGTTTAAGATCGGTAGCAAGATCACAATCCATAAAGGATAAAATAGTAATATCTTTTGGAGGGGTTTTCCAAGATGCTTTAATTGCGAGTCCTTTTCCTTTTTCTTTTAATTGTAAATAATTTATATTTTTTAATTTAGATAATTTTTTTGAAATTTCTGGGGTTCTATCTGTTGATGCATTATCCACAATTTCTATTAAATATAGATATTTAAAATTAAGATCTAAAAATTCTTTTAATCTTAAGATATTCTTTTCAAGAATTTTTTCTTCATTATATACTGGAATTGTAATTAATACTTTTTCTATCTTTGACCACCAAAATAAATTAAGATAAATTGTATTTTTAAAGGTTTAGAATGGCTTAAAAAATACCTTTTGCCAGTGCCACCGGACAAGACCCCCCCTACAAAAACACCCCACCTATCTTTTCACATAAATATATTGCCTTTTAGTTTATCAAAAAACAGTAAAAAATATAATTTGTGGAAAGTATGGATAGATTGTGTTTAATCTTAAGTGAGTATGACTCATATAAACAAAGAATGGTTCTTTATTTTTCAAAAGATCCATTATCAAAAACAAATGACTTTATTTATAAAGAAGCATTTGCGCCTTCATTTTTAATTGATCTTCCCCAAGGTTTTTTGAAAAGTCTTTTGTTTGAGTTTAAAAAGGACATAACCATTAAAGAGATAGATTCACACAAATCAAAAATTATTGCAAAAAATTACAATTTATTGGAATTGTGTGCAAAAATAATCCAACAATCTACAAATAAAAATATTCTATTAATTGAACCAGAAAGGCAGTTTCTAATAAAAAACAATTGGAGCTATTATGATTCTTTTGTTATTTTAAATAAAAACAGAATTAACAAAGTAAATAATGAAAATCTTATTCATTCAACAATAGACAAATTCATTAGAAATATCGATGACAATAAAAAAATTGAATCAATTGAACCATTAACCAAAAAATTATTGTTATCTAATCTTTTAAAAACAAAACCAGAAAAAAATATTACTTCTGATCAAATCTTAAATATCTTGTTTGAAAATTATTTTTTTCTTAAAAACATAACATTAACAAAAAAGTCAAAAATAGAGATAAGTAGAAAAGAACTAAATTTTCCTGGTGCGTTATCACTTGACTTTTCATCAATTTGGCCACATCTACTTACAAATAAATTTTACAACATTGGCTATGAGACCATAAATTGTAATTGTTGTAAACCAAAAGATCTTAATTCAACAAATATTTTATCTAACTCATTAATTGAGGTTGAATTTTTAAGATCAGGATATTATTTTGTTAGTAATTCATCAAAATATGCATATCAATATCATCAAGAAAATGAAAAAAAGGAAAACAGATTAAATTTTAAAAAGCAAAATAAATTAAAACAATTTCCTATTGGACCATTTAACAAAGGAGATAAAAATAAAATATTATTAACTGATATAAATAAATTATTGATAGATGACGACATAAAAATATTAAAAGACCACAATCTAAATTGGACCTGTAAAAAACAAGAATCATTCATATCTACAATAATAAAAGATTTATTATTTAGATTAAAAACATTAGAAGAATCAATAAACATTACAACAACTCTTAACTATTCTACCAATTTTGCAACAACAAACAATTTAGAGAAAAATCCAAATTTTGTTGAATATTTAACAGAATATGCTTTAATTAATAACCTATTAGAAGAAATTCCTTTATTTTTACAAAATGGAAACACAAAGTTTTTTGATCCTACAATTCAGGGGGCAATAGAATCTATAAAACAAAAAACAATAAATGATCTAAATGAATTTGATAACAACAGAGACGTTTTTATGGCAAATGATAAAATTGTATCATATAACAAAAGCTTTTTATTAAAAATAAACAATTATTTTCCAAAACTTAATTTGCCTATTCCAAAACTAATTTGTTAAAAAAAATAAAAATAGAAAACAACTATTTGAAAGTTGTTTTTTAAATTAATTATTTAATTAATTTTATTTCAATAGCAGAAACTTTCATTGGGGCGTTATTTTCAGTAATAATTTCTTCTGTTGAAATTAATATATCTGAAACCTTTAATGTATTTACAAATTTGTTTTTTACAATCTCTGCAACGTCAACTGCTTTTGATATTGTTTTACCTCTTGCTTTTATAATTACATGATCTGCACCTTGGTTAAATTGTGTAATTACTGCTAAGACGTAAGCCATTGTTCCTTTTTTTCCAATATATATTGTATTTCCTTCTACATCGTTCATAGTTTGTCAATCCCCCGCGAATTATTTTTTTAGAGATTTTGTAGATTGCTATCTAAATATCTTGTTTTCCAAAATGTTTTTAAAGGATATTTTTA
>JAQUVR010000073.1 GCA_028693335.1 Candidatus Iainarchaeum sp.
TCACAAAATTTCAGAAGAAGAATTAAGAGTTATTTTGACTCTTGGTAGACAAGAAGGTGTTTTAAGTAAAGATGTTGCAAAAATTATGCACAAAGTTTTAGATTTTGAAGACACCAAGGTTACAAAAATTATGACTCCAACAGAAAAAGTTAAATTTGTGGATGGTAATTTAAAAATTGAAGAGGTAATTGATTTTATTGTTAAACATTCTTTTTCCAGATATCCAGTATACTTAGAAAACAAAGATAATGTCATTGGTGTTTTAGATGTTGATGATGTTTTAAAAGCAATAAAAGAAAAAAAAGGATTTTCTTTAGTAAAAGATCTAATAAGACCAGTAGAATTTGTTTTACCAAATAAAGAACTTGGGGATCTTTTATATGAATTTGAAGATCGTTCTGTTTTAATGGCTATTGTTGTTGATGGAGAAGGAGATGTTTTAGGACTTGTAACAATAGAAGATCTTTTGGAAGAAATTGTTGGAGATATTTTTGATAAAAGCAATAAAAAAATTAAAACCAATTAGGCTTTTTTCTTTTTGTCCATTTTGCAAAATTATTTTTTTCTTTTTTGTAATAATTTCTGTATGCTTTTATTGCATTTTTTTCTTTATATATTTCAGGAATTGCTTGTGTAAAATTTGTTTGTCCAATGTTTTGTAAATTAGGAATATTTTCTAATATCTTTTTTATATCTGCTGTTTTGTGCGTTTTTCCATATCTATAAGTATATTCTGTTAATAATTCGTCAAGATGTTTTAATAGCCAAACATAATTTTCTTTAGATTCGTTAACCCATAGAACACAAGGATGTTTTTCATGTGTTTTTTTATAAAGAAGATCTTTATATTTAGAATTAGTTAAATGATGTGTGGTTGAGAGTATTTGTGCAGACTCAACAATCATTTTTACTATGTGTTTATCGCAAAGCATTCTTGCTGCTTTTTTTGGATCTTTATCCAAAACAAATATTTGCATTTTTTTAAACTCTTAGATTAAAGCATATCTTTTGCCATACCTTTAACAGATCTTAAACATTTTTTGTGCCAATATTGTCCGCCCCACTTTTTATCGCAACCAGGTTGGTTACAAACAGCACAGTTTTCATGAGGGTATTTGGCTTTTGCAAGATCTATTTGTGGTGTTTTTGCTTTTATTTCTTCTTTTGGTTTTTCTTTTTTTTTAAATACATCAAATATTGCCATGTGATTCTCCATTTATTTTTTCTTTTTTAATTAATCCAACATAATTACAAGCATCTAATAAATGATTTGATAAAAATAAATGTCTTTCTTTGTTTTTTACACAATAAAGTATTATATTTATATTAAGTTTTTTTATTTTTTCAATTACTGGCACAAAATCAGTGTCAGCAGTAATTAGAATAAAATTATTTGCTTTTTTTTCAAATGCACAAGTCAGTAGGTCCATAGTTATATGTGTATCTACTCCTTTTTGTTTAAACTCATATTTTCTTTTATTTTTATCAATCAAAATTTTTTGGCATCGTCCTTCTTTAATTATTAGACCTCTTTTTTTTAACTGAGAAATAAAACTGTTGTATCTATCTAATTTTTTTTTATTATCTTTAAATGGTGGAGCGTCGTAGAGATATATTCTTTTACAAAATAATTTTTGTTCTTTACATAAGATAATTGAAAATCTTTTTAAATCTACATTGAATTTATTAATTTTAAATAAATCAAAAATTTTTTTTAAATATCCAAAATCTATAAAAACAATTGCAGAATCTTGTTTTTCACCCATAAAAACCAGTATTAAGCATCCAATGCCTAGTCATATTGCAATGACTTTAAGACGGCATTGGGGTTTATATTTAATATAATTCTCATTAGGTTTAAAAGAATATGTTTTAATATAGCCCGAAGGAGATTCGAACTCCTGTCGCAAGATTCAGAGTCTTGCATGCTTGGCCACTACACTATCGGGCTTAATATGTATTTAATGATTGTAAGTTGTTTAAAATTTTGTGTTTTCTATAATCTTTAAAACATCTTGCCAATCATTAGCGATTTGTATATCTTTTGGATATTTGTCTTTTGCCCATGGGTACTGTTTTTTATAATCAAAAACTATTGTTTTTATTTTGTGTTTATGACAATCCCAAATATATTCTTTATTATCATCAACAATTAAATCTATTCCATATTTTTTACAAATCTCACCCTTTGTTTCTACAAAATGATCTGATTTATGATATTCACAAAATATGATTTCTTTAAAAATATTATTAAAATGTTCATTTATCCAAAGATGTGTGTGATTTTTTACATCTGTAGATCTTGCTGTGATTATATACAATTCATGTTCTTTTGCAAGTTTATATAATATTTTTTTAGAATGTGGGATTGGTTTAAATGTTTTTATTTCTTGTTTGTTTAATGTTTGTCTAATATAATGATAGAACGCATCTCTTTCTTTAAAATTAAGATCTTCTAATGAATGATATCCTTTAAACCAAGAATCTTTGTTTGTTTTTAAAATATCTTTTATTAATAATTCGACAGTTAATACTAGTGTGTCATCTAAATCAATTGCAATTTTTGCCATAATGTATCACTATTTATAAAAAATATTTGTGTTGTGAATTGTTTAAATATTGATTGTTTTTAACAATAATATTCTTTAGAAACATCAATTAGATTTGTATCTTTTATAATGTCAAAAAAATTAGCTTTAAGTAAATTAATAAAATTAAAAATTTCCTCTTTAGAGTAAACTTCAAAATCAATTTCTAAATCCCAGTTTCCAATTAATTTTAGTATGTTTATTATATTTATGTTGTTTTCTAAGAATTTGATTAATTCTTCTTCTTTTTTTGTTCTTTCCTGATTAATTTTTAATAATAATTTATATGGTGAATATGGAAGTTTTTTAAAATCAATAACTGGCCTATAACTTTTTATAATTCCATTGGTGCCTAGTTGTTTTAATCTTGTAAGAACAGTGTTTGGTGTGCTATTAATTGCTTTTGCTAAATATACTGAACTAATTCTTGCATTATTTTTTATTTCAAATAATATTTTTTCATCAAATTGATTTATTTTTTCATGTTTAAGATCGTAATATTTATATTCAACTTTATTATTTAGTCGTCTATATTTTTCTGTAAGATAATCTCTACTAAACGAAATTTTTTCATAAACAATAAAATGATCAATATTTATTATTTTATCAGAAAATTGTTTTTTAATGTCTGTTGTAAATAAATATAAATCTGATAATTTGTTTGTAGAAAATTTGATCATGAGATCCCAAAAAGAAGAATAGATTTCTATGATTTTTATTGTTTGATTTTTAGATTTTAAATAATTTATAATTTTTTTAATATCTTCTTTTGTCGCATTTAGTTTAATATGTATTTTATACACTGTGTTTCCTAAAGCCGCATAATCTATACAAGAAATATAGCTTTCAATAATTCCAAGATT
>JAQUVR010000074.1 GCA_028693335.1 Candidatus Iainarchaeum sp.
TTTAGATCTTTTGGTAATTTGATTTTTTTGTTTTGTTTTTTTATAATAGGTGTGCTTTTTGCTTTTTTTTTAACTGGTTTTTTAGATGTAACTTTTGTTTTTTTTTTTGCTACTGGTTTTTTATTTGTTTTCTTTTTTATTGGCTTTTTTGCAACAGATTTCTTTGTTGGCTTTTTTTCTATTCCTGACAATAATTTAATTTCAGGCGTATAGATATTTCCTTCAATTATTGATGGTTCTTTTTTTACTTCTGTTATTGTAGTAATAATTTTTGTTTCTTTTTTTCTCATAATAATCAGTCCTCTAAATTTTGTTTATTTTTTATTTTGAGGGTTTCTTTGTTTGATGATTAATATATTAATTATATTTAGTTAATAGGTAATATATTTATTTAAGAAAATGTTTAAAAAGCCACTCTTTGATGATTTTTTAAAAAAAAGATATTAAAAAAAGTGCTTTTATCTTGTAACAATATAACTATTGACTTTTTCCAACAATTCTTTTGCATAGGAATCATTATTAAAATGATCTCTTATTGGTTCTAGCAATTGATCAATATATCTTGCAGCAGAGTTTTTTAGATCCATTGGGTGTAGTTTCTTATCCACAAAATCTTTTTCAAGTTCTTCATAGTTATTATAAACAACATTTCCACCAAATTTTTCTGGTCTGTTTACTTCAAATTTATCTATTTTTTCAAAGATTATGTATTTACAATATTCTAGTATTGGGTTATCAACTACTATTCCTTCAGGACAATAAGCTTTTTTAAATTTCAGATAAATTTCTTCTTTAGTGTCTGTCATAAAGATAGCAGAATTAGGATTTGATTTTGACATTTTTTTTGCAATGGCTGCATCTGCTCCAGTAAGTCCTTCTGATTTTGGTTCTAATAGTCCCATAAGCATATGATTGTGAACAGCAATTGGTTTTTTTAGTCCAAGTTTTGGTGCAACCTCTCTTGCAAGAACATTTACTTTTCTTTGATCCATTCCAAGTTGTGCAATGTCTGCATTTAGATTAAAAATGTCTGCTGCTTGCATGCATGGATAAAATATTTGAGCAGCTTTTAGTTCTTCTTTTTCTGATCTTCCCATAATTTGTGAACATCTTGTTATTCTTGTAACTGTGTTTAGTTTTGCAATATTTAATACCAATAACCAATATTCTTGATCCATATTTTCAGAAGCCCATAAAAATTCTACTTTTTCTAAATCCATTCCACAGGCTTTCCAAACTTCTATAAAATATTTTCCAACTGTTTTAATTTTTTCTAAATCTCCATCCATTTTGTTATTCATTAAAGCAAACCAATCTGCAACCCAAAATTTAAAATGCACACCAGCTTTTGTTAATTTATTTACGTTTATAGCTCTCATTAGTCCTTGTGCGATATGAATTCTTCCAGATGGTTCAAATCCATCGTATGCTATAATTTGTTTATTGGAGTTTAGCAGTTCTATTAGTTCTTCTCTACCAATTATTTCTTCTCCAACTTCTTCTATAAGTTTAAGTTTTTCTTCTATTGTTAAGTTCATATTTTTCAGATTTATAGTAAATATATATTTATTGTATATATATATTTATAATCTTTTTCTAATATATAATATATATCTTATCTATTTTTAAAAAAAGTGATTAAATTATGAATAAAAAAGAAACAATTGCTCAAGTTATGGAACTTACAACAGAAATGGCTAAAGGAAGAAAAGGGTCTTTTGTAATATTAACAAAAAATAACATTTCTTCTAAATATGAAATGCTTTATCCAGATCTTTTTAAAGGAAAAAATATTAATCTAAAAGACAAAGAAACAAAGACATTGATTATGAATCTTTTGTTGATGGATGGTGCTGTGGTTATGGACTATTCTGGTAAGATCATAACATATGGTGCAAAAATTAAAAAAACAAGAATTGTTCTTGGTCACGGAACAAGACATTCTGCTGCAAGAGGAATTTCAGAAAATAAGGATGTTTTAGCAATTATTTCTTCTGAAGAAGATGGAAGAATAAGAGTTTTTAAAGAAGGGAAATTGGTTGGAGAAATAAATCCAGAAACTGGAAAAAACAAACAGTTTTTTGAAAAGCTTGGTGAATTATTTTCTAAACCTGATATTCAAGTTGCAACTGCTGGTGGTGTTGCATCGTTATTATTAAAACTTAACCCTATTATGGCTGGTGCTGTTTTTACTGGTTCATGGATAATTACTAGATATGGTCTTGTAAGTATGAAAGATTTTTTACACACTGGTAAATTAATTATTACAGATAAAACAACAGAAATAAAAAAATCCCAAAAAACAAAAATAAAAAAAAAATGATTTTATTTTTTTAAAATTATTTTTCTATTTTTATCAAAGAACTTATATTTTCTAATTAAGTAGATATATCCAAATAATAAAGACAAACCCAAAAACACACTAATGATTATATCACTAAACCAATGAACTCCTAGATAGATCCTACTAACCCCTACTAAAAGGACAATTGCTATTGCTGATATTATTGCTGTTTTTTTATATTTTATTTTATCATAAAACAAATAAAAAAGCGCGCCAAAAAATACAACTGCCATTGTTGTGTGTCCACTTGGTAGACTATTTCTAGTTTCCATTATTAATTGATATCCAATAGGTCTTGCTCTTTGTATTATTTTTTTAAGTAACCAAATAATTGTTGCAGTTATACTTGGAACTAAAAAAATAATAATTGCTTTTGCTTTTTCGTGTTTAAACAAAAACCAAACAAAAAATATTAGTGACATTATAATAATTACTTCTGTACTTACAACACTAGTAATAACAATCATAATTTTTGTTAAAAGATCTGTCCAAAAAAATGGCAAATTAAATAGTATGTAATTATCTATATTTCTAAATAGTGTAGTAAAACTTACTACTATTACTCCAATTATAAAAATAATTAAAGATATTATTGAATATTCTATTAATTTTGATTGTTTTATATTCATTTTTTTTTCTTTCATAAATTAATTTAATACAATATTATTATAAATATAATATTTCTATATCTGTTATAAGCAAAACTGTGAAAATAAAATGCCACATTCAAAATTATATTATGAAGAGTCTAAAACAACTGTTTTTGGAGTTGTTGATTTTATCAAAAGATTAGTAAAAGGATTCATAATCGCGTTTGTTTTTTTAATAATTAGTAATTTTATTGATATTGCTTTTGGTTATGCCTGGAGAGAAACAACCTATATAATAATTTTAATTATTCTAACTGGTTATTCTGTTTTTCATATGGTGAAAAAATTTACTCATGCATCTTTATTTTATTTAATGGGCTGGATTGTTGGAATATATGTTTTTGGGAAATTAGGGGTTATTCCTAATAATAAAGGAATGTTATATGTAATTGTTCCATTGATTGTGTATTTATTTAGATTGATCTTTTCTTTTTTTCAAAAAAATTAATT
>JAQUVR010000075.1 GCA_028693335.1 Candidatus Iainarchaeum sp.
TAGATGATAATATTACTGCATTAGTTATAGGAATACTTGCAAGAAGAATACTTTCTGCAAGAAAATTAGTAACAAGACAAGATGCAATAAAAAAATTTGATGACAAAACCGAAAACCCAGATGAACTACTAGAAATAGAGATACCTCCTACTTGGTTATATATAGATGAAGCACACACATTAATTCCATCTGGAAACACCATAACACCAGCAACAAATGCGATCATTGAATATGTAAAACAAGGAAGAAGACCTGGTTGTTCAATGGTTCTTGCAACTCAACAACCATCTGCAATAAATAGTAAAGTTTTATCTCAAGTTGATATTTTTATTAGCCACAAATTAGTATTTAATGATGATATTTCTGCGGTTCAAAAAAGAATGCCTGCAATTATTCCAGAAGAATATAAAAATCCAAATTTTATAAAAACAATACCAGTTGGTGTTGCTTTAATTGGGGATCGTGGAGAAGAAACTTCAAGAGCTTTTATTATAAAGATTAAACCAAGATTAAGTCAACATGAAGGAAGAGACACAGAAACAGTGAGAACAGTTTTAAAAAAAGAAAATTCTGAAATAATATCTATTGTTGTTGACCTTATTGGAAAAAAATTATTAAAAGTAAATGAGCTAAAGATTAGTGATGCACAAGATATATTAGATATAATAAATATAAAATACAAATCTGATGTTACTTATAAACAATTAAAAATTCCATTGTTAGAAAAAGAAATAATAGAGAGAGATCAATATCTATTATTTAAAAAAGATCAATCAAAAAAAATAGAGAAAGCTCAAGTTCCAAAAGAAGAATTAGATCAAATTAATGATATTTTAAATAATTATGATAATCAAGAGATTGAAGAAACTAAAGAAAATATTAATGCCGGGGAATCTATTTTAGATTCTGACATTGATACAAAAATATTACCTATTAGAATAACAAAAGAAATTGCAGAAAATAAATCACAAAGAGGAATTTTTAAGATATTAAAAAAAAAGAAAATAGATAATTCTTTTTTAGAATATAGGAAAATATATAAAATAAATTACAACTATTATGATGAAAATGAACACTTTGCAGAATTAGTTGCATTTGTAGATTCAGTGACTGGTGAATTTTTACATTTTGATAGCAATTGTTGTTTTAAAGAATCTACTGGATTACCACTTGTTACTGATTTTAGTGACAATGAACTATTAATTTTAAGATCATTACACTACCCAAAAACTGCAAAAGAGATTTCAGAAGAATTAGATGCTCCAAAAGATTTATTACAAATGGATTTAGTTTCATTAGTTGATGGCGAAATTTGTGATGTTAAGAAAATAAATAAAGAAGAATATTTTTTAATAATTACTGAAAGGTTAGATATACCATACGACCCATTATTAAAAATTCTTGGTAGTGTCTCAGAATTGCCCCTAAAATCAGAAAAAATATCTTTTGAAGATGTAGAAAAAGAAAATTATTCAAGTGACGATATTTCTAAAATTTTGGAAAAATTATGGGAAGATATTGAAATAACAAATATTTCTGAAATATTTTGGCCAATTTGGAATATTGTTTTTTATAAAGAAAATAATCTTGAAGATTCAGAAATCATAAAAATTGATGCAGTCTTAGGTCAACAAATATAAAAGTGATTACCACATGTTTAATTTAAAGAAAGAAGAGAATTTAACAACAGAAAGTTTTTTATTAGACTCTTGTAAAGCAACACCTGGATTTGAATTTTTTCCAAAAAAAAATAAAAAAATTAATTTGGAAAAATTGGTTATGAAATTAAGAGCAAAGAATTATTTTATAGAAAAAGACAATTCTCCATTTTTGGTTATGATTAAAACAAAAAAAGGAGAAACTACAATATTTAGTTCATTAAAAATAATTATTAGAGATGTCAAGGATCAAAAAGAAGCAAAAAAGATATTATCAGAGCTCCTTAACATAATAAACGAGACACTTATGCAAGAGTGACTGAGTCTGGTTTAAGGTGCTCGGCTCGAGACCGGGTAGCGGTTAATCCCGCTCATGGGTTCAAATCCCATCTCTTGCGTTTAGATTTATTTTTAAAGAATTTGTTATTATTATTTTAATATAAAAGGTTTGGTGAAAAAATGATTTCCACAAAAAATATAACTTTATTTAAAAAAGGTTTAGAAAATATAACTCCATTAATTCAAGAAACAAATGTAAGATTTAAAGATGATGGTATTTATATTAAAGCAATTGATAAAACACAAATTTTATTAGTTGATTTTTATATATCAAAAAAAGCTTTTGATACTTACTCAATTGATCCTTCATTAGTTGGATTAAATATTTTAGAATTACAAAACATGGTTTCTAGATCTTTTGATCAAGACAAATTGGAATTAAATCTAAAAGAGCAAAATATTGAGGTTTTTTTAAATGGAAAAATTGAAAGAAAATTTCAATTACCTTACTTAGATCTGTCAGAATCAGAAATAAATTTACCAAATCTAAATTATGATGTCACCATAAACATGAATGCTGGTTTATTAAAGGAAATAATAAAAGACGTTAGTTTAATTGGTTCAACAATAATTTTTAAAATACAAGATAATAAGTTCATAATAGAATCTATTGGAGAAAAAGGCCAAATAAAAACAACAATTCCAGAAATAAAACCAAAATCTAAAAAAAACATTGCTGTTAAATTTTCTTTATCTTTTTTAAAAAATATTACAAAATCTATGGATAATGATTCTGTTTTATTAATAAAGCTTGCAGAAGATATGCCGATATATATAGAATATTCATTAAGTAAAGACTGTAATATTAAATTTTATTTAAGTTCAATGTTGATTTAAAATTTAAGGTGTTATAAAGAAGATGCCAGAACCAGATTTGAATGTATTGCATTTTGAATTTACTAATAGAGATGAGCTTTATAGACAAATTGTAGCCGCTCCAAATTTTTTAAAAACAATTGTTGATATTAATAGGTCTTCTGGCACTACAACTAATTTTAATAGAGAGCAACTTTATGAATTTTTGACATCTTCATTTAAAAATGGTGGTTCTATTTTTTTATTGTCTCTTGGTAAGACACCAATAGGTTTTAGTATTGGATATCATAACACACGAATAAAAAAAGAATTTACATTAAGTTATGTTGCTATAACAAAAGAACATCAAAGAAAAGGATTTGGGGAATTTTTTTTAAAAAAAGTTTATAGAAAATTAGAAAGTCTAGGTTATATTCAAATAAGTATGTTTGAAAATAATGGAGCAATGTCACAAATAAACAAAAAAATAACTAGATCAAAAAAATATGAATTAGAAAAAAAAGGATCAACGATTATAAAAATATTAAAAAGTAAAAGACCACTTTAATTATTTTTAATGGAATAGATCTTTTTTAATTTTAATAACATTTCTTCCTTTTTTTTAGTATCTTTAAA
>JAQUVR010000076.1 GCA_028693335.1 Candidatus Iainarchaeum sp.
GTTATAAAAAAGAGGTTTTGATAAATTTAGAAAAAACAATTCCAAATAATTTGATTATTATCCCTCCAACGAATAAAAAAGCAATAGAAAAATATTTAACTGAAACAATAATTTATTGTCAATTATCAAGACATGAGGGGCACCCTAATGCACTTTGTGAAGCAATGAGTTTTGGTTGTATACCAATTGGAACAAATGTTTGGGGGATTCCTAGCACTATTGGCAATGCGGGTTATTTATTTTCTGAAGATGAAGTTACAAACATTAATGATGTTATTTTAGATAATATTATTAAAAATCACAATAAAGAAAAAGAAGATCCTGCTGCTTATATTAAAAAAAACTTTCCTTTAAAAAAAAGAATGCGGTTATTTGTTGACATTTTTAAGTGATTTAAATTATGATTAAAATCAATCTTTTATGTTCCAAAACAATTGCAAAGAACAACATTACGATTAAATTATTTGGTTATTGTATTGGTTTTTCTAAGTTTTGTAATTCTATCTTATCTTCAAAAAAAATAATCGATCGTTTTTTTATTATTAAGCAGTTGTCAAAAATAGTGTCTGGAAAATTTTTAATCTTAATTAAAACGCCAAAAAAAGAATTTTTAATTACTGATAGATTTGGTTTTATTCCGTTATTTTTTTCCAAAAAAGAAGAGATTATTTCTGATGATGTGAAATATTTATTATCTAAGATTAATCATCTGACCATAAATTATGAAGGAATTTCAAGTTTTTTAAACTATGGTTATTTTTTGTCAGATCAATTTTTTGTAAATGAAATAAAAAGAATAAAAGCGGCTCAAATTATTGAATTTAACGGAAATTCATTTTTATTTAAAACCTATTACACACCAAATTTTCTGTTTAACAAAAAATTAACTAAAAATGGTTTGTTAAAATTAAAAGAATTATTTCTGGAAGGAATGGTTTTAACTAAAAAAGAATTAAGTAATCCCAAAATAATTTCTGATTTATCTGGTGGTTATGACTCACGATTTGTTTTTTTATTAGATTCTGAATGTGATTCTTGTTTAACTTTTGATCCTGGTTCTGATGAATTTAATAATGTGTTAAAAATAAAAAAAGAGAGAGATTTTAATTTATATCCCATAAATACAACAGATATTAATAAAACCCATTATTTGAAGTTATTTGAAGAATATCAAGGTTATGTTTCATTAGAAAATCCACAACACATAAAATTAATTGAATTTTATCGAATTCATAATTTTACTGCCTGTTATGATGGTTTTGCTGGAGATGCAATTTTAGGTGGTTCTTACTTGTCTGCAAAGAAAGAATTATTATCTAATTTTGGATTAAAAATTAAATATGATTTTTCTGATTTTTATATCGAAAAAAATTTTAACACAAATTTATTAAATGATAATTTTAACACCTTTTTAATTAGAAAAGATTTAACAAAAATAGAGATAAAAAAATATGCTGTTTTTAATGATTTAAGAAAGTCTCTTTTGTTATTTAAATTTTATAATCGATTATCTAATTTTTTGGTGCCGGCTGCAAATATTAGAAATAAACAAATTACTTCTATTTTTCCTTTTTTTTATTATCCATTTTTTGAAGAATATACTAAATATGATTTTGATGAGTTAAAAACAAAAAATCTTTACACTAAACTTATAAAGATCTCATTATCTAAAAACCAATTAAAATTATCTGATAATTTTTTTAGAATAAATTTTTTGTGGCCTCAAAAAATAAGGTTGTTAAATTTAATTAAAAATCGATTTTTTTTAAAATGGGGTTTTAGAAAAGACAAAAGAATAACCGATTTTAAATCAAAAATTATGTCTGATAATGAATTAAGTGCTTTTATTTTTGATCAAGTAAAAAAACTTAAAATATTAAAAAATTCAGATCAATTAGATATATCAAAAGATTATATTTCAATAATTAGATTATTGACTTTATCTTTGTTTTTACAAAATTATAAACACAAAATAAAAGATGTGGATAAACTTATTAAGTAATTTATTCTTAAAAATAAAGACAAAGATGAGCTCCATTCCCAATCTTACAATTCAATCTCTTTTTCTTAAACAGATCTATAAGCATCTTGTCTGTTCTAGAGTTTAGATCTTTTCTATAATGATAACATGCTATCGCCATTCTAGGATAGATTCCTAAAGGCAAGATCTTTTCTAAATAGTCTTTTATTAATTCAACCTCAGATCCTTCAATATCTGCTTTTATAAAATCAATTCTTTTGAGATCTTCTTTTTTAATAAAATCAGATAAACTTATACTTTCAATCTTACAGATAGATCCTTTTGTGTTACTCTTAAAAGAAGAATCTACAATTCTAGATCCGTGACCTCTTTTAAAAAAAATATCAGATCCTGTGTGATCTGAAAGGGCTTTATTAATTAAAATAATGTTTTTTAAATTGTTATTTTCAATATTTCTTTTACAGATCTCAAAGTTATTGGGGTCAGGTTCAAAACAATATATTTTTCCAGAAGTACCTACTTCTTTAGAGGCGAGGACAGAATAAAGCCCATGATAACCCCCAAGATCAAAGACAATATCTCCTTCTTTTAGCTTATAGTGTTTATTATAAGTATTAATTGCAAAAGAGATCTCTTTAACTTGTAAAAAATTAGTTTCAATCTTACACCCTAAATAATTAATATAAAAATTAGAAGAAAGATCAATTGTATTTTCAACAGCATATGAAAAAATCAGATCAAAATATTTAATCCCATCTATTATTTGCTTATATTCAGATCTTAATTTAGTAAATCTTTTTTTAAAAGAGAAATCTTTTTTTATAACAACTATTTTTTTATCTTTTTTAACTAATTCAAAACAATTATTTTTAAGATCTATAATCTTTATTCCATGTAAATGTGCTACAAATTTTAAATAATTAAAAAAAAAAGAAGAGATCATCTATTATCTTATATTAATAGTTATTGTTTTTAGATCTTCTAAAATATCTTGAGTTCCAAAAGGATTTTTGTACCTTGTTTTTATTGTACAGATTTTTATAGATCCTGATGGAGAATCAATAATATCTTTCCCCTTTATGATTGCTGGTGCTTCCACAAAATTATTTGGAACTATTGTTGTTTGATTAAAATTTGGTGGCAATTCAACCCAATTGTTACAATCATTTGTTCCTGTTGAATTTTCTAAAAGTAATTCATCTATATATAATGGAACTTTATTTTGGTTATTTAGTTTTATATTTACTAGATCTTGACTAGTTGTATTAGAATTAAGATCATAATTAATATTTATGGTTGTTTTCGAAACAGTCACAGAAAATTTATTATCAGGTTCTTTAATATTTAAACTAATATTAAATATTTTTGGTTCTCTAAAGCTA
>JAQUVR010000077.1 GCA_028693335.1 Candidatus Iainarchaeum sp.
GACAACTTTGATGATATCTTATACTAAGTCACTTCTGCAACCTAAATATTGCTGATGCTTTATTCAATATCAAATAATACTTTAATTCTTTTTAAAATATCTAATTCGTATTTGTCAAGTCTAATGCTACTATTATGCGTGTCAATGTAATGTAAAACTTTAAATGGAACTCCATAATCACTTACAATTCTTCCACTATCGGTTTTAGAACCATATTCCAATAATTGCAACAAAACACTTAATCCGGAAACATTCTCTATTGCACAATTTTCTTGTACCGCTTTGTTGTATCTATAGATTAAATCAAACAATCCTAAATATTTTACCAAATGGTATCTGAATAGATTGAATGATAATTCTGCGGACTTCCTAACTGCACTATCGGTGTTACCATTCTCATTAATCTCATATTGAAAAATGCCGTTGAATCCACCTTCTATATAACTATTCACCTTAACAGTTAATACTGAAAATTGTTTTTTAGTTTTATAATCAATAAGACGTTTTAAACTATCATTTTGTAGTATAAGATAAATATGACGCAATAATACTTCAAATCCTTCCCAGTTTAATTTTCTATAATTTATTTCTTTTATTAAGTTACAAATTTTAATATTATCTTCATCTGTAATTTGTTGCATTGATTTATACAATATTATCTTATCCCGTAGAGAAACCGACTTAAACTGTTCAATAATATCTTTATAAATACCAATTTGTTTAGCCTCATTTAGCAATTCTTGTTTTGTTCTTCTGTCAGAATCAGTTAAATATTTTTCATTTGCAATCATAATATCAATTTCTGATTTGTTTCTACTTTTATCGTAATCTGCATGATTAATAAAACTATCCTCATCGTTAAGAATATCCTCAAATGAGTTATCAACTGCAATAACTCGACCTTTATAATGATAAATAAATCTACCTGCTCTTCCAGCAATATTTTGAGCATCAAATTTTTTTAGAGGTTTATCACCTTTTTTATCAGACATGACTATCATATTTTTAGCTGAAGTATTAACTCCTTCAGTAATCGTTGTTGTCGAAAAAATGCAATCTAAAATACCTTTATTAAAATAATGTATTATCTCTTTTTGAATATATTTCGGAATATAGCCGTGATGAATTCCAATTCTCTTCAATAAACATTCCACAACCACCCAATTATGCGTAAAACATTTTCTTAAATGATTAATAAAATTGACAAATCGTTCTTTTTCTGAGACTTCAATCTCCCAATTCTTTACATCCTCAATCGTTAGCACTTTACGAGTTTTTGCCAATGCCTTTGCCATACTTTCTGTTTTGGCTCTTGTATCAATATATATTATACTATTCTCTTCTATACTATTAATGGAATTTAATATTACTTCAAGTCGCTTATGTTTATCTATATTAGTTATTAAAAAATCAATACCATCAATTGAATATGCTTTCTTTTCTTGAACTGAAATCACTTCTTTGTCTACAATTTCAATTTTATTATAGTCTAAATTAATTATCTCATTATCATTTAGAAAATGATTTATAGATGCTTCTTTAATATTCTTAGGAATATTAATATATGGTCCAGCTAATAAAAAATCCTTACTTCTTTCGCAAGTTATACTTAATGCTATTCTATATGAGGTATCCCGTTCATTTTCACCTGCGGTTTCATTGTCTATTATAAATTTGTTGTCGATTTTATAAACCTCATCCATGAATACAAAATCAAATTTTATATTCATATACTTATCGGTCATGGTCATAAACCTTTCCGGAGTATATATCCAAACATCTTTTGCATTATCGCAACAACTAAAATTGCTTAAAGTATGAATATTATAATTATTGTAAAATGGATCTTTTAACAGATTAGCGTAATTCTCTGCAAGCAAAGATAATGTCGGAAATATTAATACAATCTTTTTATAATTCATCTTTTTTATTATTTCACTTACAATATAAGTTTTTCCAAATGATGTTGGCGCAGTTAAAAAATATCTATTTTTCTTATCCACCTCAAAAAAATCTATCACTTCTTTTTGATATTTGTGAAGCTTTTTAAATTCCCCACTAGCATCTTTGTTTACAGTTAAACTGCTTTCATATAATTTTGAACTAAACATAGAACTTGTTATATTCGGACTATATTGAGTTTCTGAAAATCGCAAATACATATCAAAATATTGTGGCAACCCAATAAATACAGATATTTCGTACAAGAAATTTAGCAATCCTGGCTCAACTTGCCAATATTTTATTGTATTAAAAAAGAAATTCATTTTTTTGATTAATTTACTTACATCCTCAACATCATCCTTAACTAAATAATATAATTTAATCAATGAGTTTGCTTCGTCAATTATATAAGCGTCTTTTTGATTTTTATCCAATTGAGAACCTCCTTCTTAATTATTGAGGAATCATTTACAGGTATAAAAATAAAGAAAATAGTTGCATTGATTTCATTTAAAATAGGATTGTCTTCCAATTCTTTATCTATCCTCTCAACCATTTTTTGAATTGTAAAATGTGTCGATAATTCATCACAAATAACTAATGCAGGATATACTACTTTAGGTTTATACTTTTCTATCAGCTCACTAATTGACTTTGGTGGTTGATCCTGAATTAGTTCTATAAATGCTTTTGCAGTTGCGTTTAATGTCGCCAGCGGATATTTATTTTTAACTATATGAATAAAATTATTTGATAGATATTGTCTTGAAAGATTACGATTTATGTTTTGTATTATTTTTTTAACAGCTTCTGAATAGCTCCTATAAAATTTTGCTTCTCCGCACCACAATTCAATTTTATTATTTCTGACAATGAAATGGTGAGAATCAAAGCCATGGGGCTCTGAATTATCTAATGGCGAATAAAAATTCCCTCTTGCAACAAGCACATCAGTATTAAAGAAGCATTGAAGAAGAACATTCAAAATTGTTTCTCCTAAAAAACCATATTTTTCATTATCAGGATTTGTGCTGTCATACTTAATAAAATATTCTAATGCTTCTATTTGTAAATCGTTAAGCTTCGTCAAATCAATTTTATAATCTTCAAAAGCCAAATCCAAAATGCTATTGTAAATTAGTAATGAAAAATCACTAGCAGCTGGATTACTGAATACATAATCATTATCATTTGTGATGGAAGATTTGTTTATGCTACCATTAGGTAATATGTACTCAAAAACTATTGCCTTTTCAAACAATTCAACTAATGTTTTTCTCATATCAAGCCCCCATACTGCCATTTTTTAATTCTTGTACATCGCTACACACATAAGATTTAAATATTTTATGCACTTTTTTCTCCCCTA
>JAQUVR010000005.1 GCA_028693335.1 Candidatus Iainarchaeum sp.
GGGTGGAGGTGTTCACTCATTAAAGCCGTACGTTAGCTGGGTTAAGAACGATGCGAGTCAGTTTGGTTCCTATCTATTGGCAGCGCAGGCTGTCTGAAGGAAAGATACATTTAGTACGAGAGGAACGATGTGTCGAAGTCTCTGGTGTACCGATTGTCTGACAAGGCACTGTCGGGTAGCTACGCTTTAACTGATAAGAGCTGAAAGCATCTAAGCTCGAAGCAGTCCCTAAGACGAGACAGCCATTCCTATAGAAGTATAGGACGAGGACTCCGGTAGAAGACCGGTTTGATAGGTCAGTAATGTAAGATGGAAGTGTCAAAACGACCATTTCAGTTTTCTGATACTAAGGGTCCGAGTTAAAATCAAAGGTAAGAAATTTGATTTTAGAAATAAATACGCAGTTAGTGGTTATAACTTACAAAAATAGTGCATATAAACTAATACCAATTCTTTTATCTTTGTAATTTTTTTTGTAAAAATTTTTTCTTTTTCTTTTAAAAAAAATATTTTTATTTATTCATAGAACTAGATCTGTTTTTTACAAAATAAAAAAAAAATAAAAAATTAAATAAATTTTTTAGTAAATATAGAAAGAGAATTAATTAAATAGAATACTGCAAAAAACACACTAATTATTCCAAATATTAAAGCAGCAGTATAGTCAGAATAAAACACACGATCTACTATTATTGAAAAAATATATATTATCACAAAGATTATCAGATATAAAAGAATAGTAAAAGCAGTAAATTGCCAAAACTTATTTTTCAATAATATCCAAGAATTACTTAAACTTTGTTTTACTGTAAAATTATTTAATCCAGAACAGATTATTGCTAAATAATATAATAACATTAATACAAATGAGATTATTAATAAACAGATGAATAAAATGAAAGTTATTATGTTTATATAAGACAATAGTAATAATCCCAAAATCAATATAATTGCAAAAGATAAATAAGCAATTAATGAAATAATTAAAACCTTCTTAAATCCAGTAAATAATGATTCTTTGTTTTTCTTTTCTGAATTTGTTCTGGAGATATTATAGTATATAAAATTAAATGTAAAGAAAAACATAAAAAATACTAAAATACACAACCAAAAATATACACCATAAATGGAATTTAATATTATAGGGTAATTTATGGCTTTTTTTACAACAATATCAAAAAATCCAGTTAATAACAGAGTGTTGTATATTACATTGTAAAATGTTAATCCTAATATCAATATAAAAAAATATATTGGGGTAAGTATTAATGTACTTTTCTTTTTTAAAAAATTAAATCCTGAAGATAAGCTATCAAACATATTTTATTTCACAATCCTTTTATTTTTTAACACCTAGTGTTGTTCTTTTTTTATATTCAATATTATTTAATGTGTAGATTATATCAAAACTATAAGTTCCTTCAAGAACTGCTGATTTTGTGGTGCTTGGAGAAATTAAGACATCACATTCTATTATTCTGGTACTATTTTTTGACATTATTGGAACAATTACTCTGTTTTTTTCAACACCAGCATTTTTACAATTAAGTATAAATGTTTCTTCTTCAATTGGGTATATTGTAACAACAGTATTTTCAGAATCTATTTCACTATTATTTTTTATTGTAACCTTTAATTGAAGTTCACTATCTTTATTTAAGCTATAAGGGTTTTTAGAAAATTTTGCAGAAATATTATTGCCTTCAAATAATGATGACCAATTTATTGAATACAATGCATATATTAATACAATTAATATTAAAAAAACACTAATACCAATTAAAATCATTTTTTTGTCTTTTCTCATATTTAAGCCTTGTAGCTTTTGATCATATAATCCCATATCTAATATCACATCTCTTTTTATTTATTTTAATCTAAATAAATATATAATAAACAAATATATATATATTTGGTTTTATAATATTAATAGATATATAATAAATAATTTAAATATTTTTAAAGATCTTTAATAATAATATAAAAGATGAATAAAATATGAATAGAAAGAACAAAAATAATTTTCACAAAAAAAAAAATCATAACAAAGTTGGAACCAATTTTATTAATGCAAAAAAAGATAATAAATCACCAAATACTTTCTTAGAAAATTCAGGGGTTGTTAAAGCAATAAGATCTGGTTCTAGGCCTAGTAATGGTTTTAATAAATTTAATAGAAATTCAGATAATAGATTTAATGGTTCTCAAAACAGCAAAATTTCAAAAAATGGTTCTCAAAATAACAACAATAATTTTAATAGAAATAATAATTATAAACCTAACAACAATTTAAATAATTCAAATAATCATTTTCAACAAAATAATAGAAACGAAGATATTTTAAAAAACGTTAATTTAGATAACTATTCAGATATAATTACAGAAATTATAAATGAATTTAATAAAAGAAATTTAGATAGATTACACAGAATTGATGAACAATTATTAGAAGAGGCAATTGTAAAGAATAACAAAGATTTAATAGAATTAACAATTATTACATATTCTTTTAGAAAATTAATGTCAAAAAAGCATATTTTATATAATCCAAAATGGAGCTCTTTTTCTAGTACTGTAACTAATGACTTAGTTTATGCTAGTAGTTGCTTTAGAGAACAAAAGATTGATGAGTATAGAAAAGCAATAAAAAAAGTTCAAGATAATATTCAAAATACAGATAGAACATTAGGACATTTTATTCATAATCTTGTAGATGATGCTAGATCTAAATTAGCATCCACTGCATATGCTTATGGAATGTCATTATCACAAGCAAGTGCTTTGTTATCTGCTCAAAAAGAAACAGTTATGGAAATGATTGGTACAACCAAAATTTCTGATGAAGATCAAAAAATTAAAAGTATTAAAGAAAGAGTTGGTTATTTAAAGGAAGTTGTTAAAGAATAATTGAGGTTTTAAAAAATGAAAATAGTATTAGATTCAGGAATATTAATTGGATTTTCACAAACATGTTTTTTACCATTAATGCCAGAAATTAAATCAAAGATTGGCGAGTTAATTATTACTACTGGTGTGAAATATGAATGTATTGATAGAGTAAGAAACAATATGAAATTTAAATTAAGTTCACTTAGAATAGAAGAATACATAAATGAATTTGTTTTTACTGTTGTTTCTGGATCAAAAGAATTAAATGAAAAAACTAATAGAATTTTAAATTTATCAAACAGTATCTTTTCAATAAATAATAATCCATTACACTTAGTAGATTTTGGAGAAGCAGAGTGTTTGGCATTATTAGGTCTTACAAATGCTGATTGTCTTGCAATAGATGAAAGAACAACAAGAATGCTTGTTGAGGCCCCTGAAGCACTTTTAGAGGTTTTAAAGAGAAAGTATAGAAATAAAAGTATTACATTAAATTCAGAAAAATATGAAAAGTTTCAACAAGAAATCGGAAAAGTTACAGTGATTAGATCTGTTGATCTTTTTTCATATGCTTATGAGCAAAAACTAATTCCAGAATATATGTTAAAAAGAGAATTTTTAAAATCAGCGTTATATTCTTTAAAATTTAACGGTTGTTCTGTTTCTTTTGAAGAAATAGATGAATATGTTAATCAATTAGGACAATAATTATGAAAATTGTAAAAAAAAATAATGTTTATTTTTTAAATTTAGATAAAAATGAAGATCTTGTTATTGATAAGTATATTGAAAAAAAATTAGATGTTTTACCAATAACAAAAGATGTTTTAATAATAAGAACTATTGATCAAACAACACTTAATAAAGAAATACAAACTACAAGAGATTCTGCTTCACTTGATTCTAAACAAAAAATTTTAAATTTTTTAAATAATAAAAATTTATCTGTAAAAGAAAAATTACAAGGTTCCTTTGAAAAACTATTGAGTGAGGAAGATCTTTTGGTCTTTAATGAAATGGTTAAGAACAAGGAAATTATTTTGTGTAAGTTATCTGACAAATATAAAAATAGTTTTTACACCATAAATAAAAAATCAAGTAGTTTAGATAAACAAAAAAATTCAGTTAAAGGAAAAGAAGATATGTCAAATAGTGAAGTAATAGATGTTTTTTTAAAAAACAATTTTGTGATTTTAAAAAATCACAAAGACACAGAAGATTTTAAAAGAGAATTTGAAGAAAAAGTTAATTCTGGGCAAATAAAAGGAATAAAGTCCTTTGATGGTAATACTTATGTTATATCTTTAGAGTTGTTTGTTGAGATTAAAGATAAAATATTATCCTATTCAACACAATCATTTACATTAGATGAAATCTCTATAAAGTTTAATAAAGAAAAAGAATTAATTAGAACAGTTTTAGAAATATTAAAAGAAGAAGCCTTAATACTAGAAAAAAGAAAAGATCAGTTTTTTATTGTGTGATAATTTATGACATTATTAATTATATTGTTAATTTTAATATTTGTTTTTATATTAGGAAATATTTTTTTAATAACTTTAGAAAAACAACAAAGAAAAAAATTACCTATTGAACATTGTGTAGACCCAAAGATTGTTGATTCTAAATTAGATCTATTAAATAAGAGATTAACAAAATTAGAAATAGAAAAAAGGAAATAGTACACTCAGCCCGCCCATCTATCATCATATTTTTGTCAGCAGGTGTTCAATTATCATCATTGTGTAAAATATATAGTAATAGTTAACTTTATATAAGTTATTTTAATATTAATAAAATGAGAGAGATTATGGACTTACAAGCAATAATAAAAGAATTTGATCATTATATAAATGATGGGAATATTGTTGCAATTGGAACTAGTAGATATGATGCTGAATTTGTTGATGAACTAGTAAAATATTTATTATTTAAAAAAAAAGAAGTTTTTTTTATTGCAACAACATCTAGGCAAGCAGCCCAACTTTCTGATCTTGGTCAAAAGGTTGTTTCTTTAAATGATAAAGAAATTGATGTTGCTATTGAATTTATAGATCAAGTAGATTCTGATTTTAATTTTATAAAAAAAGACACAAAATCTTTTATAAGAGATAAAATGATCTCCCAATCAGCATTAAATCTTATTACTGTTTGTGATAGACTTGATCTTGTAGATAAAATAACCAAAGATGTTTCTGTTGAAATAAGTAGTTTTGCTTGGGAAAGAACTATTTTAAATTTACAAAGTTACGGTCTGGCAAGAGTTGTTTTAGATATAGATGGTAACATTATAAAGACAGAAACCGGGCATTATCTTGCAAGAATAACTTTAGATAAAAATATTACTTTAGAAGACTTTGAATACTCTGTAAAAAATATTCCTGGTGTTTTAGAAACCGGTGTTTTTTTAGGAATGGCTGATGTTATTTTGATAGTTGACAAAAATGATCCTAAAAACGAATCTATTTCAATAAGATCAAGAAACTAATAATAATTCGATACCTATGGCATCAAAATTAAATATTCAAAAAAAAAAGATAGTGCATCTTGGTAATGTTGGTGAAGATTCAGCATATAGATCTAAACAACTCGCAAAAAGATTTTCTAATTTTGATTTTTATGGAGTTGATTTAAAAAAAATCACGGATTCAAGTTTATTACATCCAAATATAAGAATATCAGAAACATTAAGAAATTTAAGAGATCGAAGATTATTAAAACCTAAACCCAAAAATTTAGAACAAATTCAGAAAGATTTTGTTCAGGGATTAAATAGATTTAAAGATGGTTCTTTAGATTTAGTGTCAAGTGATTTCGGTGTTGGATTTTATAAGAAAGAAAGAAATATAGGTAAATTAAAATCAGCAATTAAAAAAGAAATGGATATTGGTGTTAGTGCTTATATTGGTGCAGATACATATACTAGAAAAGTAATAAATTTAATTTATAAAAAATTAAAACCAAATGGGAAAGTGATAATATATTTCTTTAATACCCCAAGATATCGTGAGAATTTAATTTTTGCATTTGAAAATAGTGGTTTTGAATATAGAATTGAACCAGTAGATATTTCTAAAATTCAGATTAATGATAGTGATAAAGTATCAAGATATAATTCATTTTATCTTCTTGAAAGAAAAAATTATCCGGAACCAATTTACAGAATAATTGGTGTTAAAAAATAGTTTTTTTAAAAAAATCAAATCATTTATATATATTTTTGTGCTTAATTATTATGTGATCAATTTTTGGTTATAGATCTTTAATATTTGCCTCGGTAGTTTAGCGGTTAGAATGCCAGACTCATAATCTGGAGGTCGAGAGTTCAAATCTCTCTCGAGGCATAAATTGTGATCATATGAAAAGATCTAAATCTAATTCTATGTTTTTTAAATCAAGATCAAGAACTCTAAGCTATAAAGAATCAACAAGAGAAAAGATTCGTGAATCTGATGGCATCATTTCTGATTTTTTAAAATTATCTTCTTGCAATCTAAACCTAATTTCTAGAAATAATTACACAATAAAAAAACTAGGTAAAACACCATTGACATCAACAAATAGTACGGCAAGATACTTAATTGAAATTAAAAAAGACAGGCTATTAAAAAATATTTTGTAAAAGAATTAGATGCTAATGAACTTTTAAATAGACCATTAACTAAAGATTCATTAGTGCCTTATTTGATATCAGACTATGGGCACAAAGGTTTTCTTGGAATGGATGGGTATAGTGAAGCAATGGCTGCAAGAATTCTTAAAAGATCTAATCTAATTGGATTAAGATCTAAAACCGAACTTGGAAAAAGATTTAGAGTATTAGAACCTAGGTTTTCATATACCTCATCACAAACAAAAAAAAGTTTTGTAGTTTATGATTTTTTAAATTTTAAGACTGTTTATGAAATGTACAGATCTGGAGAAATAACTCTTAAAGAGCATGGACAAATTTCAAGTTTTCTTTCGGATCTAAGATTAAAAGCAAATGAATTTATTAAACAAAATCATAAAAAATTAGGTCTATCTTCAGAGAATAATTCTTTATTTGATCTAACTACGAAAAATTTATTTTATGATCCAAAAACTAAAATGTACTATATATTTGATGTGATGATTTCTGGGCAATTAGATATTTCTTTAATCCAGTATAGACGAAAGTTAAATAAAACAGAAACACCTGCTTCTAAAAAAGATGGTTGGCAGTATAATTTAGAATAATTTTGTTTTTATAAAAATAATTTACTATATAAATATTTAGGTACTAAATTATTTTAGATCAATAAAAAATATTGCTCGGATAGTGTAGCCCGGTCCATCACATCAGACTCTCACTCTGATAACGCGGGTCCGAATCCCGCTTCGAGCATTTTTTTTTTTAAAAAGAATGTGAAATAAAAGATCAATTATTTAAAAAAATATTAAAATACAAATCAACTATGAATCACATTCTAATTCTTTTATTGATTTTTTTAATTAGCACAGCGTTAACTATTTTTTTAATATTAAAAAAACCAACATTTAATTTTAAACTAGCTAACAAAGAATATCAAATAGAAAGTTATTTTTTTGGAGCAATGCTTGGTCCAATATTAATAATTTTATTTAAGTTATTAAAACTTATTGATCTAGAAACAGGAATAAAAGGAACAGCACAATTACAACCATTAGGAATTTTAATATTATTTTTGTCTATGGTGTTTATTAGTATTTTTTTAGATATTACTGGTTTTTTTGAATATTGTGCGAAAATGGCTTTAAAGATTTCAAAAAAAAGTGGATTAAAATTATTTATTTCTCTTTATGTTATTGTATCTATTTTGACAATCTTTACTTCTAATGACATAGTAATTTTAACATTCACTCCGTTTGTTTATTATTTTACAAAAAACGCAAGAATTAATCCATTACCTTTTTTGATTGCAGAATTTTTTGCTGCAAATACTTGGAGTATGATGTTATTTATTGGAAACCCCACAAATATATTGTTAGCAACTGCTTTTAACATAAGTTTTGATAATTATTTAAAATGGATGTTTTTGCCAACAATTTTTGCGGGAATAACAAATTTTTTGTTGTTATATTTTATTTTTAAAAAAGAAATAAATAAAGAAATTCAAGAAATAGATATTGGTAATCCAAAAGACGCAATAAAAGACAAGTTGGGGGTTTTTGTTGGATTAGTATCTTTGTTTTTTTGTATAGTGGTGCTTGCTTTTTCTCAATTATTGGGATTAAAAACATGGGTTGTTTCTGTAATTTTTGCTAGTGTTCTTTTAGGGTTTATAGTGGTAAGAGATCTCATTAAAATAATTTTAAAAAAAAATAAAGAAAAAGAACAAATACACAAAAACTTGGACAAACACATAAAAGAATCAATAACAAAAGAAACATTAAATAAAATCCCTTGGAGTGTTGTGCCTTTTGTTTTATCTTTATTTATAACTGTTTATGCTTTAAATGTTTATGGCATAACAAAGATAATTGGAAATTATATAACTAGCTTAATAGGATCAAATATTTTTTATAATATTTTTGCATTTGGATTTGGATCTGCGTTTGTTGCAAATATTTTAAACAATATTCCAATGAGTGTTGCTTTTGTTCCAATTATTTCAACAATATCAGGATCTTTACAATTTTTTGTAACTTTGGCAGTTATTGTTGGATCAAATCTTGGAGCAAATATTACTCCAATTGGTGCACTTGCTGGAATTATGTGGCTTGGGATATTAAAAAGCAAGGATTTTTCTATATCTTTTTTAACGTTTATTAAATATGGGTTTATAGTCACAATTGTTACATTATTTGTAACATTACTGACTTTATTTTTAGAAATAATGATTTTTGTTTAATTTTTTTAATGAAAAATATTTTTTATTGCTTTAATTATATTTTAAATAGGCTTAAAAATATTATATTCTTTATATTTATTATATTTAATAGATAATAATATTTTATATATTTTTTAAATAAAAACAAGAACAATTATGAGCACATTTAATCAAACAATCCAACAACAAAAAAAGGATTATAGATATTTTATTTTGGATGGTGTTTTTTGGGCTATAATGTACTATGTAAGTATAATTTTTCTAATTCCATATTTATTAAATTTTGGGGCAACAAGTTTACAGATTGGATTATTACAAACTCTTCCAATTGTTATTGCTTCCTTTTTTGGTTTGTTTTCATATAGCTTATTAAAATACTTTAATTCAAAAAAACAAATGGTTGTAGTCTTTGCTATACTTCAAGCCTTTTTTTGGCTACCTTTAGCTTTTGCTGGATATCTATTTAATAATACTTTTATTATTTGGTTAGTTATTTTTTTATACTCCTTAATACAAATAATGGAATATGCCCCTTTACCAGTTTATAGAGACTGGATTGGAAAAATTTTTGTAAAAAATAAAATTGTAACTTTTGTTGCGCAAAAACAAACAATAATGAATATTATTTCAATAATTCCCCTTCTTCTTGCAGGGTTTATGCTTGACACCATTACAAAAACAAATGCTGCGTTAGGATTTACTTTAATATTTATTTCTGTTGGTTTCTTTAGATTTGCAAGTGCGATCTATTTAAGTAAAATGAGTAAAACAGAAACAAAAGAAGATATTTTAAAAGAAACAAAAAAAATGACAAAACCAGTTTTTAGTGTTTTTAAGAAAGTGGTTTTGAAGGATAGGAAGTTTTTGTATTTTTTGTTAGTTGTTTTTGCTTTGTATTTGAGTATGAATATTGCAAGTCCATACTATAGATTTTATTTTTTAGAAATCTTGCATCTTAATTATACAAATTATATTTTAATTGAAATTTCATCAATTCTTGGACTAGTTTTTAGTCTTTATTACTGGGGCAATATATCTGATAAGTTTGGGACAACAAAAGTCTTAAAAGCAACAGTATTATTTTTACCAATTTACCCATTGGCAGTAATTTTACTTGGAAGAAATATTTTAGGATTGTCTTTGCTTGGATTTTTTGATGGTGTTGTTGTTGCTGGTTTTACAATTTCTATCTATGGTTATTTTTATCAAAATATAAAGACAGATATTATTCACCATCTTTCCTTTTTTGTAATCTTTCAATCTATTGCTGTGTTAATTGGTAGTATAATTGGAGGTGTAATATCTTCTAATAGTCTTTTTTGGTATCGTGGTATTCAAGCATATGGCTTGTTATTAATTTTTTACATTTCTTTTTGTCTAAGGACCTTTACAATAATTTATTTTACAAATATAAAAGATCAAGGGCTAGTTGCGGACAAAAAAAGCATAAGTCTTGCAAGGGGTATTGTTTTACAAGCACCAGTTGTTTTTGGAATGAATAGATTAATTAATTATATTTCTAGAACTAGAAGTCATATTGATAGAAAAATATTAAAAAAATCAAAGAAAATCCTAAAAAAATCTATGAAAAAGTAATTTTTTGATTTTATTGAGTACAGGAAGTCAACATATCATTTTATAAATGTTTGTGTATTAATATATTATATGCTCCTATTTATTTCTTATTTATCTATATCTATGAGACATAAAATAAAAAATATATTTTTATCTGTTTTTTTAATTGAAAAATATTTTTTGCTTGTCGATAGTGTAGACTATATATCAAATAGAGCTGTTTTTAAAATTCAAAAAGGACTTGATCTTAATTAATTATAAGATTGAAAATTTGTATTTATAAATAAAAATTTATTAGCATTTAGAACCGATAACAAAAAAACAAAAATGGTGTGAAATTTGGCAAAAATAGATTCTGATTTTGAAATGGTTGATGATGACCTGGAAATAAAAATAAAAGACGAAGAGGAAGAAGATTTAGATAAAGAAGAACCAATAGCCTTTGACACTATAGATGATGATTCTGAAGATGAACCAAAAGGTAGAGGCAGAAAAAAAAGAAAGACTGGTAAGAGAGCAAGAAAGATTAAGGAAGAAATTAATCATAGCTATGTAGCAAAACATGAATTGTTATCCACAGAAGAAGTTGAAAAATTAATAGAGAGTGGAACAAGTCCAGAAGAATTACCAAAAATATTTACCGCAGATCCTGGAATTTGTCATTTAGAAATAAAACCAGGCGATGTTATTAGAATTACAAGAAAAAATCCACAAGTTGGAGATACGCTTTATTATAGAGTAGTTGTAAGTATTGATTAAAATTAAAAAATAAAAAAGAGTGTTAGATTTATGAAAGCAATAGATAAATGGCCAGTAGTTGAATCCTATTTTGAAAGATTTAGTCCAGTTCAACAACAAATTAATTCTTATAATCAATTTTTAGAAGAAAAAATTCCTGAAATTGTTGAAGAAAATGGATTTCTAAATTCCAGTAACAATGTTGATGTTACATTATCAAATATAGAGATTACAAATCCACAAATATCAGAAGCAGACAGAACCGCAAATCCAAAACTTATGCCAATGGATGCAAGACTTAGAAATTTAACTTATTCTGGATCTCTTTTCTTAGATATTAAGTTATACAGAAAAGGTGTTTTACAAGATGAAAAAAGAGCATATGTTGGAGAATTACCAATATTAGTAAAATCAAAAAAATGTAATCTTTATGGATTAACTGCTCAAGAACTTATTGAGTCTGGAGAAGATCCAATGGATAGAGGTGGCTACTTAATTGTTAATGGTTCTGAAAAAGCATTGATTACTCAAGAAGTATTAGCACTTGATAGAATATTATTAAATGACGATGAAGAAGTTGTAACTGCTCAAGTTATTTCAGTAAAAGGAGCTTTTAAAGGAAAAGTTAAAATTACAAGAACCCAAGACGGAATATTATCTGTTGTGTTTCCATCATCACCAAAAAAATTAGCAATAGTAGAATTACTTAATGCTTTGGGATTAAAAAAAAATCAAATATTAGATCAATTTCCAAAAGAGCAAATAATTCAAAATGAAATATTACTAAATTTAGATAAAATAGAATGCCTTCCAGAAGAAGAAGCATTAGATAAAATAGGAAGAGCAGTTGCTCCTAGTCAAACAAGATCATATAGATTAAGAAGAGCAAGAGAAGTAATAGATTCTTTCTTATTACCACACATTGGTCAAGATAGTCAAGATAGACAAACAAAAGCTTATTACTTAGTTGCGATGTCAACAAAAGTTATTGAAAAAGCATATAATTTAAGAGAACATGCAGATAAAGATCACTACGCCAATAAAAGACTAGAACTTTCTGGTAAATTAATGGAACACTTGTTTAGATTTGCATTTAAGAATTTTACAAAAGATCTAAAGTTCCAAATAGATAGAACAATATCAAGACATAGAAAATTAAATATTAATACAGTTATTAGACCAGACGCTATTACAGAAAAAATAATGTTCTCTGTAAGTACTGGTAACTGGATTGGACAATTAACAGGAGTAAGTAAATATATTTCTAGAGATAATTTTATTGCTCCAGTAACAGATCTAAGAAAAGTAAAATCAACATTAGATTCATCTAGAGAACTTTATGAAGCAAGAGATGTTCATGGAACCCACTGGGGAAGACTTTGTCCAATTGAGACACCTGATGGACCTCATTGTGGTTTAACTAAAAATTTAGCGTTAATGGCTAGAATAACAACAGATACTGATACAACACATATTAATAATGTGTTAAAAGAATCAGTAACAATATAAAATTTTAAAAAATGTGAAAAAAGATGGCAAAAAACACAATAAAAGCAAAAATTTATGTTAATGGTGGACTTGTTGGATTTCATGAGGATCCAGATAAATTAAGATTAGAGCTTATTAAGAAAAGAAGAACTGGTCAAATTAATCCTCAAATAAATATCTATTATAATGAAGTCACTAATGAAATTTATATTAACACAGATGCAGGAAGAGTTCAAAGACCATTAATTGTTGTTGATAAAGGAGTATCAAAATTAACTCCAGAAATTTTAGAAGAAATTAAAAATAAAAAATTATCTTGGGATGAGCTTGTTGGAAAAGGAGTGATTGAATTTCTAGATGCTGAAGAAGAAGAAAACGCTTATGTTGCATTAAATGAAGAAGAGTTAAGCGAAGATCATACTCATTTAGAAATATCAAGCACAGCAATATTTAGTATAATTACATCAATGGTTCCTTTTGTTGAGCACAACATGGCTGGTAAAGCAATTCACGGTGCTAAATTATTTAAACAAGCTATTGGTATTCCCTCTTCTAATTATAATTTAAGATTTGATACTGAAATGCATGTTTTATATTATCCACAAAGACCATTAGTATCAACAAGAACAGAAAAACTATTACAATTAGAAAAAAGACCAATGATTCAAAATGCAATTGTTGCTATTATGCCATTTAAGGGATTTAATATGACAGATGCTTTTGTTTTGAATAAGGCGTCTGTTGATAGAGCATATGGAAGATCTTCATATTTTAGATCTTATTCTGCTGTTGAAACTAGATATCCTTCTGGTCAAACAGATAAATTTATGACACCAACAGAAGATGCGTCTGGATTTAGAGGAGAAGATGCATATCTTAATTTAGGAGAAGATGGTGTTGCAAATGTTGAAACACATGTAAAAGAGGGCGGAGTTATTATTGGTATGACATCTCCACCAAGATTTGTAGAAGAGGTTTCAGAATTTGGAGTTGTTACTGAAGAGAGAAGAGATACTTCTGTTTGTTCAAGAAAACATTTAGAAGGTTATATTGATAGAGTAATGATTAGTGAAACTATTGATGGAACAAAATTATGTAAAGTAAAAGTAAGAACATATCTTGAACCACAAGTTGGAGATAAATTTACATCACATCATGCGCAAAAAGGTGTTATTGGTGCAGTAATTAGAGAAGAGGATATGCCATTTACTGCTTCTGGAATTAAACCAGATGCAATATTAAGTCCACACTCAATTCCATCTAGAATGACTCTTGGTCATTTGTTTGAAACTATTGGTGGTAAGGCTGTTGCTTTAAGTGGTAAGGATATTGATGGTACTGCATTTTACAATGATAAAGAAAGTATATTTAAAATTTTAAAAGAATATGGATTTAGACCAGATGGTAAAGAAATATTTTATGATGGACAAACTGGAGAAAAAATTGAAATGCCAATCTTTGTTGGTCCATTATCTTATGAAAGATTATTAAGTCACGTTGTTGTTAATAGAATACAAGCAAGAGACAAAGGCCCAGTACAATTATTAACAAGACAACCAACAGAAGGAAAGCAAAAAGGTGGAGGAATAAGATTCGGTGAAATGGAAGGCGAAGCATTAGTTGCTCATGGTGCTGCAATGACACTACATGAAAAATTAATGGATGATGCTGATGAAATGGATATCTTATTTTGTGAAGATTGTGGACTTCCTGCTGTTGATGATAAGATCACAAATAAAAAATATTGTAAGGTTTGTGGCGGAAGTAATGTACATTCAATAAAGATCAGTTATGGATTTAAACTATTGTTAGACGAATTAAAGGCAATGGGTGTATATCCAAAGATTAATATTGGAGATAAAATTAATTAAGTTCAAAAAAACAGAATTATAAAAATTATTAAAGGATGAAAATATATGACATCATCAAAAAAAATAAAAAATATAGAATTTGGGGTATTAAGCCCAGAAATGATTAGAAAACTTTCAGTTGTAGAAATTACTAGAGCTGAAACTTATGATAAGGATGGATATCCTATAGAAAGAGGTCTTATGGATGCTCATCTAGGAGTAATTTCTCCAGGGTTAAGATGTAAGACATGTGGACAAACTATGAAAAATTGTCCAGGACATTTTGGATCTTTAGAGCTTGTTAGACCAACAATACATCCAAAGTTTGGTGATAAAATATATCAAGTCCTTGCAGGTACTTGTAATAGTTGTGGAAGAATATTAGTTCCTCAAGATAGATTAAATGAAGTAATGATGCATGCTGGAAATCCAGAAAGATCAACAAAAGAAATATTAGCAATTAGTAAAACTCAAAAAGAGTGTCCTCATTGTGGTACAAAAACATCAAAAATGTCATTAGATAAGCCAACAAATATTTTTAAAGATCAAGAAAGAATTTATCCATCAGAAATATTAGACTGGTTAGTTAAAATTCCAGATCAAGATTTATTCTTATTTGGATATTCTGATAGATTAAAACCTCAATGGTTTATTTTATCTGTTCTACCAATATCTCCAGTATCAATAAGACCTTCTTTATCTTTAGAGAATGTTATTACTTCTGAAGATGATTTGACTTATAAATTATTAGATATTGTAAGAATAAACATAAGATTACAAGAAAACATAAATGCTGG
>JAQUVR010000078.1 GCA_028693335.1 Candidatus Iainarchaeum sp.
ATCTTTCAAGATCACTTTGTTGTTTATCTGTTCTACTTAAACTATTGTCCATAGCTTCTTTTGACCAACTATAAACAATTACAGACAAAATAGCAACAATAACTATAATTAAAACAACTGTTATAATTTCTGATAATCCTCTTGATCTCTTTAATAAAAATGTTGATATCTTTTACCACTCCAAATAATCATTTAATTTATAGTTTTTGTGCTTTATTGGTAATTCAATTACATACCTTATCTTTTTTGTTGGTTGATAAGTTGTAAATGGTTTTAATGTCTTATAATCAATAATTTTTTTATTCTTATCTAAAAATAAAACATTAATACTATAAAAAACAAAAAACATATGAATGCCAGCACCAGCAACAGTTTCTCTTTTTAGATCAAAGATTAATCCATAATTAAAGTTTTTTTTAAAAGAAAACATCAAACCAATTGCTCTTTTTAAAAAAGTGTCTGCAATTTTTGTTTTAGTAATTATTGTTTTTTTTGTGGTTTTGTTTTTTATCATCTTTATTCATTTTTTTAAAATTTTTTGCAATGTTTAATTTTCAATAAGATTTATTTTTTCGTATAATATATTACATATTCAAGATCTTTCTCTTTATCAATAACAAAATCAAAAAAAGTTGGCCCATCTATTATCAAACCATATTCCTCTTTTTTTTCTTCAGAACCATTATCAATAAAAATAAGACTATTTATTTTTGTATGATCAACAATTAATTTAGAACTAATAGATTTAATTGCAATTATTTGCTCTAATGTTATTTCTTGATCACTATTATGTTTAACTAAATAATTAATACTATCAATTAACACCTCATCAGCATCAGGTTTTGGAATAAATACCTGAAAAAGAATAATGGTTATTAAAAATAATACTGCAACATATTTTAATAAAAAAATTGGTTTATCATTTTTTATGGAATACATAACAAACGCAGTAAAAAATGCTAACAACAAACCAATATATAACAAAAAGTTATCAAAAAATACTCTTGTCATTTCTTTTTCTGTACTAAACCATAAAAAGTTTTTTCCTATTATAAAATCTATGTAAATTAACGCAAATATAAATAAAAAGTAAAAAACTATTGATAAATTAAAAAGACTCCTAAAATATTTTTTATTTCTAGTTTCGCTTTTAAAAATATTAATATCTTTTGAAATATTTAATAAAATTTTATCATATGTCATTGCAGAATCTTTTAGAATCAACAACATATTCAAACTATGTTCTATTATTGGACTATTAATATTTTCATTTATTGCAATTAATGAATCTTCAAAACTTTCTCCCCAAGAAACTCTTGTAGATAATCTTTTTATTTCTGAATTAATACTTCCATAAAAATTAGACTCTAATAGATTTGAAAGAGCTAATGACATATTATTGGTTTTCTTATACTCTTTTGAGAGATCATACAAGAAATACCCATATTCTGTTTCTATTGATTTTTTTTTATCCTGTTTAATAAAATATTCTATAATAAATCCAAAAGCACCAACAAAAACACCAAACAATAAAATTAAATAAAACATTTTACTGGTCACAAAAAAATAATTTGCAATAAATATAATTAAGAAACCTCCAAAAACTCCAGCAAGTTCTAACAACTGATATTCGTTTTTATAAAAAAACAAATTTATTGCTTTTATTATTTTATTCATAATCTTTCATACACACAAATTTATTTACTTAAAACAAAAACCAACAAAATTTCAACAATTGGAAAAACAATTGCAATTGCAAACAATAAATCTTTTATTGATTCTTCATATACTGGCATTAAAAAAATACTAAACACTAATAAAAATATAACAACAAACAAAAAAACATTAATCTGAAATAACAAATTTATTTTTGTTTTTTTTTGCTCAGCTTTTTCTTTTTTGGTTTGTTCAACACTTACTAAATATTCTGAAATTGCTTCAGATAATGTTGCTCTTTTATCAATAACATCAATAAGTTTACTAAAAAAGGTATATTCTTGCTCTGAATAGGTGTTACTACATATATATTTTAAAGTACTTTTTAAATTTTGATTAAGATCTGTTAATTTTAATATCTTTTTGGATTCTTCACTAAGTATTTTGTTACCTTCAATTGATTGTAAAAGTAATAATACATCTTTTACTGTTAAATTTTTATCTTGTAAAACTGACAAATGTTTAACACTTATTTCTAGTTCTGTCTCTATATCTTTTTTTTTACTTTTTACAATGTAGTATGGAAATTTATATAAAACAATAAATATCAATATTGCAAAAGTTGCTGCAATAAAGATAGTTACTAAAAAAGAAATTATTGAAAAATATATATTTAGTTTCAATAAAACATAGACCATTAATAGTTCTAAAATAAATCCAACCAAGAAAGCTAAAAACAAACTGTTTGATAAATAGGTATTTATGTCTTCATTAATATCAGTAAATTCAATTGTTTTACTTAAACCTTTAAATTGAGGAGATAAAATTTTTGCAATATTTGCAAAAAAAAATCCTGCAATTTTACTAAATACTTTTCCAAACATATTTTTTACTTCTCTTCTAATAGTCCTAGTTTTTCAAATAATTTATCTCTATCTAAATAATAATCATTTATTATACTATTAAAATCCTTATAATTAGAGATCTTTGAATCAATTAACCATCTTAAAAGTTTTTTCTTTTTTGTAAATGAAACTAAATCTATATTTGATGATAAAAGATTAATATGGAATTCTGATTCAGAATCATTAAATTCTATTACAGAATATTCCTTACCTTTACAGATCTCTTTAATTTCACTAAACTGTGTTTGTTGTTGATTTTTTGATTGTTTTACTCTGTTTAGTTGTATGACTAATAAATTTATATTAATTAATTTAGATTTTTCAACATATTCATCCAATAACTTCTTATCAATAGACAACATACTTAAATTATACCAAGGGGTTTCAAAAAATTCAGGAATAAAATGATCTACAATCAAATAATCTGGTTTTTCTGAAATACTTTGATTAATTATTAATTTCTTACTTACTTGTGTGTCTTCAAGAGCAATTCTTTTAATCCAATTTTTTTGTGCTAATGTTAAATTATCAACAGATTGAACAGTTATTATTTTTTTATCTGGATAAAGTTGAGCAATTGTATTTGTGATTAAGAAATTATCTTCTTCTCCAGTTAATACAATTTGATAACCTTCATCTATTGCACACCAAATATAAGCATAAACATCTAAACTTCCAAT
>JAQUVR010000079.1 GCA_028693335.1 Candidatus Iainarchaeum sp.
TGCAATAATAAGATATACTACAGATATGAGTACACCAGACGAATCATCACCAATTTATACAAATGAAATCCCCATTTCAGAGGGACTAAGTATTCAAGCAATTGCGTATAAAACAGGAATGGAACCAAGTTCAAAGGTTAAATTTAATTATAGTATAGATTATGGTGGGACATTAGAATTTACTGATATAAAAATTGATGATGGGGCTATTCCTACAGGCGTTGTGGCTAATGCTCCATTTACTTTAAAAGTTATTGCTGAAGCAACAGTTCCATCTGTAAGAGTGTCAAGAGTAATTATTCAAAAAAATGGAATGGATACCGATGCTTGTAAATTTTTAGGTGTTGGAGCTGTTGGTAAAGATATTACTTGTATAGCCGGGATTTGTACAGATCTAGGTTATTTAACTAATCCAGAAATTGCTGGCACAAGTTATTTTAATAATTTTAAATTTTCATGTAGTGAACCAGGAACATATAGTTTTGTTTTTAAGGGTGTATTAAAAACAGATTCTGCAGAATATTCACATATGACTTCATCTCAACCAATTGTAATTGCACCACCAACACCAAACACAATTGTTGCAGAGATTATTTCTCCTCAAGATGGTTTGTATTATAAAGATAAGCCACTTATTTTGTCATCAAATATAATTGGTGCAGAAAAAGAAGATCTTTTTTGTAATTGGTATGCTACAAGTAAAGAATCGCAAGCAAGTTTATTTTTAAGTGATAAATGTGATTCTTTATATGATTTAAGTTCAGGGGATTTAGAATTAGATAAATCCTATGAAATAAATTTATTTGTTTCTGAAAAAGAAGGAGAGCTGTCTGCAGCAGCAAGTCCAAAGATCATAACAATTGTAAATGTTGATTCTACATCTTCTTATTTAAAATTTGATCCTGCAAGTGGTCAAGAAGCAAATAAATATTTCATAACAACATATTATTCTAGAGAAATTGCAGAATTTGAAAATGGAGCTTATTTTAATGTAAGTGTTCCTGGAGACAATAGCTGTAATTTTGAATTATCTAGAGCAGTTCCAGAAATGTTAGTTATTATAGATAGTGATGACGTTTCACAAGTATTTTATAAATATAAGTTTAAATCAATTTGTTCAACATCAGGTGTAAAAAACATATTACTAGAATTATATAATTCAGATGGTTTTGGAACCAGGCAAATTATTGAAGCAGATACAATTTCTGCAAATTATGAGATCTTTGATGAAGAAGTAACTGTTTTTACAGACTTTTATTTTTACTTTCCACAAGGTCCAAATATCCCATCAATAGAAGAATTTTTTGATGATGAGATTCAAGTAAAAGGAAAAGATCTATATAAAGATGTTCTTTACTTTTTACCACCAGCAGATCAAACAGTTCCAAATCCAGATATTGAGATTCCACAAGGAAAAGGATTTTCTATTTATTCATATGTAGATTCTGATCCAAGTTATTATATGGCTGGTCAAGAAACATGTAGTATTCAATTTGTTCCAACAAATGGAAATACTCAAACAAAAATACAAACATTTAATCAACCTTGTAATAGTTATAGATTTTATCAACCAACATTAGAAGGTTATTATTCAGCAAAATTTTCAGTAATTACTCCTCGTGGAGAAACAGTTGTTAAAAGTAAAATTGTAAGATTTGTACCAAATCCTATTGCTTTTGCTCCAATGCAAGATTTTGGCAATTTATATTATACTGGAATTGATTTTCCATTAAATATAAGATTAATTAATCCAACCTTTACTCCTGTAACTATGACTTATGGGTTGTATGTTTCATCTATTGATGATCCAACAAGCGGATATATAAATAATGATGGAACTAATCTAAATTTTGCTGCGCCAGAGGTATTTGATCCAATGGATGGATATAAAGAAATAGTGAGTGGTGGATCATTTACTTGTTCTGCCCCATATCTAAATTGTAATACAACAATACCAGGAACACATCATGATCAACATGGAGTATATAAAATAAAGATAACTGCATCTGATCCATATGGCCATTCTATAGATACATGGTATGGTTTTAGAACATCAGTTCCACCAGAGGGTGCAGAAATTAGAACATCTACAGGGAAATCACCAACAGAACTGAAGTTAACCGGTGTTTTATATAGACATGAAACAATTGGTGGTATTTCAAGAAAGATATATAACATAGGAGAAAGATGTCAATGGACTATTAATGGAGTTTCAATAAATGCAACTGCTTGTGATTTATATTATGAGTTTGGAACCAGCGGGAACAAGATAATTAATGTCATAGTTTATGAAAATTATTCTGGTTTGTCTCCAGTTTCTAAAACAGCAATAAAAAATGTATTTATTGAATATGTTCCAAATGCATATAACATCACTGTTGATACTGATTATATAGAAATGGGGGATGATGTTCAATTTAAAGCAAATTATTTATATCCTGCATACTCGGGAATAAATGAAGAAGTATTAGCAGAGTATTGTGGCGATTGGAAAGTAGATGGTGTTATAATGCCAGGCACAGAAGATTGTACTTACAATCATTATTTTAGTTCTCCAGGAGAATATGAATTAGTTGCAATTGTTTATTTTAACGGTGCGGCAACTGAAGTAAGTAAAACAGTATATGTATATGGTACTTAAATAGTAGATGATTTGGGTCAAATAGCAAGATGTACTCATTACTATCACGGTCCAAGCCCTGGTGATCCATGGGGCGGATGTAACATATACCAATTAGAAATTCAATATAATGATCTTTTAATAAATACACTTTTAGAAGGAAATTTAGATTATATTGTAGAATTTAGAAACACCTCCGGACAACCTTTACCAATTGCAGCTGGATATTCAAGTTCAGGAACAAGCGCAATTGTTCAAAATGCTGTTGGTCAAAAGAGGTTTTCAATATTTGATTATATTGAATTAGATTTGAGATTGAATAATAGTATATCTTATAGTAATCCAATAAGATTTGATTTATTTATTCAAAATGAATCCGACCCATATTATGGTAGAAGAAGTGGGACAATTACTTGTCAGCAAATTTATAATTGTCCATAGACCGATTAAGGCAAAAGTAAAAAGAGATCTTCTTATCTCTTTTTAAACCTTTCGCCACCATAATTATTCTTACATGTATTAGTTATATAATATATGATTTACAAGTAAATTACCGTTACTGTAGACTGTATGTTGACAA
>JAQUVR010000080.1 GCA_028693335.1 Candidatus Iainarchaeum sp.
TTAGATGCAATATTCTATCAACAACCTTATTTGTGTGTGGATGACCAAGTCCACCAGTATTTGGATTTCTAAATTGAGCATTTGGATGTTTTAATATTCTTGCAACAGAATACATATCATCATGTGGTAATTTCATAAAATCATCAACTGTATTTACTGGACTCATAATTCTAGTTAACTCAGCAGCATCAGAAGGATCTGGATGGAATACATTTTGTAATCCCTTATCTGATCCTTTTAAAGAGAATATCCAATCAGCACCACCTCTTTTTATATCTCCCATTAATTGTCTTCTTAATGCAGCTTCTGATAATGAATATCCTGGATTTGGCAATGGCTTATAGATTGAAGTAATTGGTGTTCCCTGAATGGTCATTTGTGATGTTGGAATTGATGCAACTCCACTTGGTGGCAAATTAAAGTTAGTAATTATTCTTGAAGACCCTGCAGCCATAACAGGAGAAGATGTAGATCTTAAGATTGGAGTGTATCCTGCTTGGTGAAGAGTAGCTAATCCAACACCAACACCAGCACCGCCTCTTAATTGATCCATAGTTTCTAAAAATGATTCATCTTGCCCATCTTCTGAAAAGCTCTCAACTTGATCAACAGTTAATTCCTGAGCACCGGCAGTTCCCATTCCAAACAAATTTGCAACTCCATCAATTGCTCCAGAAATTAAATCTCCAACAAAACTAAATGCACTGCCAAGTGCACTAAATGCTTTTTTCAAACCATTTAATATTCCCCAATTATCTCCAGTTACTTGAGAGGCATAATAAATTCCTGATGGTATTCCACAAGTAAATACACCACAATCAAGAGCAATATTTTTTAGTGCCATTGGAAGTGTAACACCACCACTTATAATACCCAAAGCGAGATCTCCAATTCCTGAACAAAGTGCACATCTTCCAAAACAGTTTTCAAAGAATTTCCAAGTATTACTACCTGCTTTTTCTCTGTTTACTTTTTTTGCAACATCGCTTACATCTAATTCCGGACACCATTCTTTAGTTACAAAGAATTTTTGAGTATCTGGATATTTTTCTAAATATTTTTTAATAACATCACATTGTGTTTCAGTATTATTTGGTGAATAGGTGTCATCCCAATCAACAAATGAATAAAACTCAATAGTATCTAATTCATTATTAGCAACAGAATTTTTTTGAACACTAGAATTAATGATTTCAAATAATTCTAAAGGAGTGATACCAAAACTGGTTAAATCCAATTCCAGACTTTGAGCTCTAAATCCAGCAGCACCAGAATCTCTAAACTTACTTGTTGCTGTAACTTTAAATTTAGATCCAATTATTGTTGTTGTATTAGTCATTGATGGCGTAACACAAACATTAAAATCAACTGCTTGACCAGGAGTTAATGATATTGGTAAAGAAGTTTGTTCTCTTCCTTGATAATTATATGTAACAAACAAACCAGTAATTTCTTCATGATTAATCAAAACAGTTTCATTAATACTTGATTTAATTTCTAATGTTTTACAATTTTGATTTGGTTGTAATTTTATAGCATTAACATTATCTTTTGATTTTAGTTCTAATGTTCCACTAATTGGATCTCTAAAAGACAATAACAAAAGATATTCTTTATTTTCAGAAATACACACATCTGCCATGTCTTGATCTAATATTCCTTTTACAACTTTTGAAATATTGTTTATTACTCTTTCATCAAACACTTGTGTATTTTCTTCTTCATTAAACGATCCATATTCATTGTTAATTAATATATCAATTATTTCTGGAGTTTTTTGATTTGCACCAGTTGTTCTAAAACTAATTTTTGCAACAGCATCTTGCTTTTCAGTGATATTTCCTAAAAACAAATTAATAGTATTAAATCTATTAGATCTTTCTAGATTTTCTGCATACCTTCTTGCATCATTAAAAACATCTGTTGCAACTTTTTCTCCAAATTCTTTTTTACCAGTAATCATTGTAAGCCATGTGTTATAATGTGAATCTTGTCTTAATTCTCTGTCCTTTGGTAAATAGATAATAAAATTTTCTGCAAATTTACTACAACTTTCTGGTTTTTCCATTTCTTCAACACTAATATAAAGTGCAGATTTTTCTGGTAAAATTAATTCGTGATTTGCAGCAACATATCCATCAATTGTTATTTTGTATTTTCCACAACCTCTTAATTTGCTATCAACTAATAATCTTCCACCAGCTACAGAAATACCTGCTGGTGACATTGCACCTGATTTTTCTAAAACTAAATATGAATTTATTTTATTATATTTAGGAGTTCCTCTTTGATCTTTTGTTAATAAATCTCTTAAAAGATCAATTGTTATTGCATCATTTTGTAAATATAAATAAAATTCTACTTCTCTACTATCTTGTAATATGTCAGAAATTTGACAATAACCAGCATTATATGATTGAGAAGAACAACCACTATTTTGTGTTTGATTTCTTATTTGTGCTGAATCGTTTACAACTCTTGTTTGTAATTCTTGAACTTTTTTTAATATAAAATGTGCACCAGTCAAAGCATCACAATATCCTGCTTGACCATCACAAGTTGTTGAAACAATTGGGAAATTTAATTGTAATGTTCTACTACTCTCGCCAGTTACCTGTTGACAAACAGGAATACTTGCAGAATAGGTTTGTTCATAATCTCTTATAACTTCTTCATCTTGAACAACAACCTCTGTTGTAATTAATGTAGTTTCAGAACTTACTGCGGCTCCAGATTGTGTTCTTCCAACAAATCTTATTGGTTTTTGTAATCTTGGAAACTCATATTGACTTGCAGTCATTTTTAAAACATAAGAACCACTAGAACCAACAGGCAAAATTTGTTGAGCATTACTTGGATAGAATTCTACATTTGTTGATCCAAATGCATCTGTATAAAGATTGCCACTTCTATCAATTCCATAAACCATAATTGGCTCAGCACAGTTATTTGTTAAAGTTATAGATCTTTCTCTTGGTTTATTAATTTCCAAAGAATAATTTAAACTTTCTTGAGTAACTTTAATACATGCTGGTGGAGAAATCCACAAATAGGTTTGGAAACTGGATTCTACTCTACTCTTTATTCCTGGTGCATATGCACTAACTTTATATTGAAGATCATCAATTGTTGCTAAATTTATTTTTCCTTTATACTGTATTGTTATATTA
>JAQUVR010000081.1 GCA_028693335.1 Candidatus Iainarchaeum sp.
GAAAAGGTCATGCTTTAGATAATAGATCTTTATCAAAAGTATTTAGTAAAACTCAAGAATATTACTTGTCTTTACCAGAAGATATACTAAAAGAAATACAAAGATCTATATTAAAAGATTGTTTAGAAGAGTTTGATGGAATTTAAATAAATTTTTCTATTGGTACGACTTCTATAGTTTTAGTGTTTATTTTTATTTTTTCTTCTTGATTATAAGTTATAATTGTTCCAGTATCTATTTTAAAAAATTCAAGTGCTTTTAATAATCCGTTTATTTCTCTTTCTTTATTTTCTGGAGTTAGTTTATAGCAAACTTGAATTGCTGTTGTTATTTTTTCTTTTTCTTTTATTATAAAATCACATTCGTTTGTTTCTTTTTTATAATAATAAATATTTTTGTATTTTTTTCTTAAATTTATAAAAACCAAATTTTCTAATAATCTGCCAAGATCTTTTGATAATGATACTGTGTTTGTAGTTATTAATCCGTTATCTATAGCATATATTTTTTTAGGTTGTTTTATTTGTTTTTTATATGAATAATCAAACTGATTTATTGAAAATAAAATATAACTATCTTCCAGATATGATATATAGTTTATAATTGTGTTAATTGATCCAACACCAAATAGTTTTTTTAAGGAATTATAACTATATTCTTTTCCAATATTTGATAATAGGTAAGTTGTTAGATCTTTTATTGTTTTTGTGTCTTTTATGTTGTGTCTTACTATTATGTCTCTATATATTATGTTATTTAATAATTCTTGTAATATTTGATCATTTTCTTGCTTTAGATATTCAGGAAATCCTCCTGCTATTAAATATTTTTCAATGGTTTCTTTTTTTAATGTTTTAAATTCTTTAAATGAGAATGGGAATAGTTCTTTATTTAGGTGTCTTCCTGTTAATCTTGTTCCTAGTTCTTTACTTAATAATGATGCATTTGATCCAGTAATTATAATTTGTTTTTTTTTATCTTGTAGTTGTCTTATAAAAATTTCCCATTTTTTTATATTTTGTATTTCATCAAAAAAATATGTTTTTGGGTTATTGTATATTTCTGTTAATTGTTCTTCTAGTTTAGAAAAATCATCAACATTAAAATTATTTAATCTTGTATCTTCAAAATTAAAGTAGGCGCATTTTTCTTGTTTGTTTTTTAGTTGGTTTAGAAAAACACTTTTTCCACATCTTCTAACTCCGCTAATTATTAAAACGAAATTAGGTGTTATTGTTGTTTCTTTTAGATCTTCTCTTATTATGCCTGTTTCTTGAGCTTCAATATTTTTTTTTTGATCTATTATTATTTTGTTTATTTCTTCTTTTAGCATCATATATAATATATCTATTAAGTAGTATATAAAGGTTTTCACTGGCACTGAAAACCTTTGTTCGCTGGCACTGAAAACCCTTTTTAAGGTAGTTCTTATTTTTTACATTTTTGGCAAGGATTTCCTTGTTTTTTGCCATATTTGTTACAAATATGGCAATAGTATTTAAACTTAGTGATTAAATTTAGAAATACAGGGTTTGCCATTCCCTTTGTTTCTCAAAACAAAGGGTTTGCTATTCCCTTTATTTTAAATACTTTTCTGTTCTAAATATAGTATGAATAAAGATATTTTAAATAAAGTAATTTTTAATCATCAAGAAATATTTGAAAATAAAGAATTTGGTTTAGAAAGGGATTGCCTTAAAGAAATGTTACCAATCACAAAAAACCCAATAGCTGTTGTTATTACTGGTCACCGAAGGGTTGGAAAATCTGTTTTTTTACAACAGATTGCAAAAACATATTTTCCAAAAGATCATTATTATTTGGATTTTTCTGATCCTGCTCTTAAAAATATTTCAGAAAAAGACTATGAATCAATATATGAGTTGTTTCTAAAAAATTTTGGAAAAAAAAATGCTTTTTTTTTTGATGAAATACAAGGGATGCCAGAATGGAATAAGTTTGTAAACAACCTAAGAGAAAGAGGCCATAAATGTTTTATTTCTGGATCAAATGCAGAGCTTTTATCTTCAGAGATTTCTACATTTCTTACTGGTCGCCATATTGATAGATCAATTTTTCCTTTTTCTTTTAAGGAGTTTTTAAAATATAAACAGATTGATTATTCTGTTTTTTCTACATCAAACACAGCAAAAATATTAAATTTATTTGATATTTATTTAGAAAATGGGGGTTTTCCAGAAATTGTTGTTTATAATCAATTAGATTTACTAAAAGAAATCTATAATGATATAATAACAAAAGATGTGGTTGTCAGATGGAATATTAAAGATGTTTCTGAAATTAAGGATTTGTATTATTATTTATTATCAAATGCCACTCAAGAATACACATATATTTCTTTAAAATCAAAAACAAATATTAAAGATGTTAAAACTATTAAAAAATATGTAGATTATATTACAAAAACATATATGCTTTTTGAAGTAAAGCAATTTTCTTACTCTTTACAAAAACAAAGAAAGAAACTAAAAAAGATTTATGCAATAGATAATGGTTTGTTATCAAATGTTGGTTATATTTTTTCTATTGGTAAAACAAGATATTTAGAAAATCTTGTTTTTATTGAACTAAAAAGAAGAGAAAAAGAAGTTTATTTTTATAGATCTTTAAAAAATCAAGAATGTGATTTTTTAGTTGTTGAAAATAAAAAAGTTGTTGATGCAATTCAAGTGTGTTATACTGTAAATGATGAAAATAAGGAAAGAGAAGTTAATGGTTTACTTTCTGCTCTAAGAGAGCATAAACTAAAGAAAGGAACCATAATTACATATAACACAAAAAAAAGAGAAACACACGATGGGTTAGTGGTTGATTATATTCCTGCATATGAGTGGTTATTGTAGCTTGTTTATATTATATATTATCTTTATAAGTAATATTTCTTAAAAATCATCAAAAAACCAAAAAATTGTGAATCTTTAAAAAACGCACAAAATATAAACTTTTTTTATCCTAGATCTATTATTGATCAACAATTGTTAACAATTGTTGAACAACAAACACTCAAAAAAACACCATAAAGGTTTATAAATAGATAGGTCTATTTTACAAAAGAAAAACCTTTTTAAACAAATCTGTTCCTTAAGTTTATTATCTACCCATAATTATCAAATTGGTAATTATGCAAAAAAGGGTTAGATCC
>JAQUVR010000006.1:0-10369 GCA_028693335.1 Candidatus Iainarchaeum sp.
AAATAGATGTGTTTAAGAGAACAAAAGGTGTTAATTAATGAGTGATAATATTTTTTATGAACTATTAAATCAAGATTCTGTTTTTACAGACAAATCAAAAATATCTCCTCATTATGCTCCAGAGAAATTACCTTTTCGTGATCAACAAATAAAAGATCTTTCTTTGTGGTTGGCACCAGCACTAAAAAAAGCAAAGCCACACAACATCTTTATTTATGGTAAAGTGGGTACTGGAAAAACCACTGTTGTAAAACACGTAATAGATCAGTTAGAAAATTTTTCTAAAGATCAAAATCTTCCATTAAAAACTATTTATATAAATTGTAGAAATTATCAAACAAAATATGCAATTTTATTTTATTGTGTTCAATTGTTTTATCCAGATCTTAATTTTATTGGTTATTCAAGATCTTTTATTTATGATAAATTTTTAACATATGTAAAAGAAAATAAACTTAATTTTATTGTTATATTAGATGAAATTGATAAAGTTAAAGAAATTGATGATCTAACATATACTTTGATTAGATCTAATGATGAAATAGATATTGGATCTGTTTCCATGATTGGAATATCTAATAACATATTTTTTAAAAATAATTTAGATTCAAGAACAAAAAGCACACTTTGTGAGCAAGAAGCGGTGTATCCTCCATATAATGCTGAGGAATTAAAAAGCATCTTAGGACAAAGAGTGGATCTTGCATTTAAAAAAGATGCGATAACTGACTCAGCAATAAATGCTGCAGCTGCAATTGCTGCAAAAGAATCTGGTGATGCTAGGCGTGCAGTTATGTTGTTATTACGTGCAGGAGAGCTTGCTGATTTAAATAGATCTACACAAGTAACTGATAAAGAAGTTTATCAAGCAAAAGAAAAGGTTGAACTTGAAGTTATGAAAAGTATGGTTTTGACTTTGCCATTACAATTACAATTAGTATTATTTGCAATTGCTCAAAGTTCTCTAAAGCCAAAAGGCATATTAAATTTAACTGGTCAAGCAATTGATTCAAATATCATCTATTCAGGAGAAATTTTTGATAAATATTCTGAAATTTGTGAAAACTATTGTGAAAAAGCAGTATCTATTAGATGGTTTAGAGAATATATAACAGAATTAGAAACCTACGGATTTATTTCTACAACAATTTCTGGAAAAGGAGTAAAAGGTAACACAACTTTAATAAAATTAGGAATAGATGCACAAAGCATAGTTGATTTATTAGAAGAAGATTTTAAAAAGTAATTTGTGCAATTTCGTACAATCTGTTGCGTTTATATATGTTTTTTTGCATAATTTATTTGTGAAAGATTATGCCAGAAACAAAAAAAATTATTGATCCTATAAGGGTAAAAATTTTATCAGCTATGAAACAAAAAGGCTCCGTTTCTCCAAATGTAAGACAAATAAAAAAAATTACTGGTTTTCATAGAGCAACAATAAAATCATCAATAGATTATTTGGAAAATACAAAATTTATTACTGGATATAGGCCATTATTAGATCCGACAATTGTTGGAAATAAGTTAATTGTGTGGGCATTTTTAAATGTTGATTCTTCTGATAAAAATAATTTTAATGATTTTTTATCAAATATAAATAAAACACCAGCACTTTTACATTGTTCAGAAGTAATTACTGATAAAGGTTATAATTTAGGAATATCTCATTTAGCAAAAAGTGTTGAAGACTATTATTTAAATATTCAAAAAAAATATTTTTTTAATAGCCCAAAAGTAAATCAATTAATAAAACAAAAAAGTATGTTTTATTTATCTGATCTAACATACAAACATCAAAATGAAATAGATGCAACAATCAATTATTTAGAAAGAGAAGTTGGTTTGTAAATTAATTTGTGATTTGAAAATGGATGTAGAACTTAATTATGAATTGTCTGCAGGAAAAAATGCAGAAAAAAAATATCAATTAAGAAATAAATATTCTCAAAAATTAAAAGGTGTGCTTTCTGCTATAGAAATTACAAAAAAGAAGATTATTAATCAAGAAAAGGAAGAAGAAAATAAAAAAAACAGAATATCTCAATCAAAGAAAAATTTAATAAAAATTGAAACAAAACAAAAAGAATGGTATGAAAAATTTAGATTTTTTTTTACAGAAAATAATTTTTTAGTAATTGGTGGAAGAGATTCAAAAAATAATGAAGTGTTAATAAAAAAGCATTTAGATAGTAAAGATCTTTATTTTCACGCAGATATACATGGTGCACCACACGTAGTTTTAAAAAATCATTTAGAAAAAATAGAAGATATCTCTAAAGAAGATAAACATTCTGCTGCAATTTTTGCTGGTTGTTTTTCTAGTGCTTGGAAATCAAAAATTTATTCTGTTGAAGTTTATTCTACATTGTCAGATCAAGTTTCAAAAACAGCTAATACCGGAGAATCTCTAAAGACTGGTGCTTTTGTAATTAGAGGAAAAAGAGAATATTATCAGATAGATCTAAAGTTAGGAATTGGTGTTAATGATAATAATCAATTAATTTGTGGGCCTGTAGATTCTGTTAAAAAAACATGTAAGAATTATTTTGTTATCGTTCCAGGAGACATAAAAAAATCAGACTTTGCAAAAATAATAAAATCTGATTTTGAAAAAAAAGGATTAGATATATCGATAGATAAAATAATTTCAGTTTTGCCAACTGGTGAATTTGAATACAGTAAATAGTTGTGATAATTATGAATAATTTAGAATTAAAAGTCGTGGATTTAAAAGAGCAACATGTTGGAAAGAATATAGTATCTATTAGTATTTTTGCAAAACAAAAATTAAATGTGTTTTCTGGAGATGTTGTTTTAATTATTGGAAAAAAAACTACTGCTGCTCAAATTTGGCCAGAAAAAGAAACAGCCGGCCAAGAATATTTTATAAAAATGGATAAATATACTCGTGAAAATGCAGGTGTTGAAATAAATGAAACTGTTGAAATAAAAAAAATTGATTCTTTTCAATCAGCAAAAAAGATTGTGCTTTCTCCATTAATAGAAAAAGATTTAACTTTTTTTTCAAAAAACTATGATCTGATTATAAAAAAAACACTACTTGAAAGACCATTTTTTTATGGAGATATCTTACCAATTAATTTTTTTGGAGTCTTATATGATTTTAAAATCACAGATATTTTTCCAATGACAAAAGAACTGCCATTGTTGTTAGATGAATCCACAGAATTAATAATTAATTCTGCACCCATTAAAGAAATTTCTGAAAAATCAGAAATAACTTATCAAGATATTGGTGGATTACAAAAAGAGATCAGTGCTATTAAGGAAATGATAGAATTACCAATTAAATACCCAAGTCATTTTAAAAAAATAAATATTGTTCCACCAAAAGGAATACTTCTTTATGGTCCACCAGGAACTGGTAAAACACTATTAGCAAAAGCAATTTCACAAGAGCTAAGTGCCAAATTTATATCTGTTGATGCACCACAAATTATGGCAAAATTTGTTGGAGAAGCAGAAGAGAAATTAAGAAAAATATTTTTAGCTGCTCAAAAAATGGCACCCGCAGTCATATTTATTGATGAGATTGATGCTATTGCTCCAAAAAGAGATAGTTTTGTAACAGAGGTTGAAAAAAGAGTTGTTGCTCAATTATTATCTTGTATGGATGGAATAGTAAATCGTGGACAAGTGGTTGTAATTGGTGCAACTAACAGACCAGAAGACATAGATGTAGCTTTAAGAAGGCCAGGAAGATTTGATAGAGAAATTGAAATTGGTGTTCCAGACTCTATAGAGAGATTAGATATATTGAAAATACATACAAAAGATGTTCCATTATCAAAAGACACAGATCTAAAAGAATTAGCAGACATTACACATGGATTTGTTGGTGCTGATCTTGCTGCACTTGTAAAGGAAGCAGGAATATTTGCTGTAAAGTATGCAATTAAAAATAATATTAAGATAGATCAATTAAAAATAAAAAAAGATGATTTTTTACAAGCATTATCAATTATTCAACCATCTGGATTAAGAGAAATATTTGTAGAAATACCAAATGTTGAATTTGATTCTATTGGTGGATTAGATGATCAAAAAGAATTAATTAATGACATAATAAAATTAACCATTCAAAAAAAAGAACTTGTAAAAAAAATGGGAATAACAGTTCCAAAAAATTTATTGTTAGTTGGGCCCCCAGGAACAGGAAAAACTATGTTTGTTAAAGCCTGTGCAAAAACAAACAAGATTAATTTTATTTATATTAAAGGGCCAGAAATTTTAAATAAGTGGCTTGGTCAAAGTGAAAAAGCAATAAGAGATATTTTTAAAAAAGCAAGAGAAGTTTCACCAGTAATTGTTTTTTTTGATGAGATTGATTCATTAACAATTAACAAAGGAAATTTTGAAAATGTTCCAAAAGTGTTAGATCAATTATTAACAGAACTGGATAATTTAATGAATCAGGATATTATTTTTATTGCGGCTACAAACAGACCAGATTTAATTGATAAATCTTTACTTAGAAGCGGAAGAATTGACAAGATTATTGAATTTAAATTACCAACTTTTGAAGATAGAAAAGAAATAATTTCCATTTTATTAAAAAACATTCCACACGCAAAAATAGATGTTGATGATCTTTCAAAAGAAACAGATGGTTTTTCTGGTGCTGATTTGTATCTTTTAATTAATGATGCAACTGTTCTTGCAATTAAGGAAAAAAATTATGATTTATCTAAATTAACTCAAAAACATATATTGACTATACTTTCAAAAATGAAAATTAATTTAAAAAAAAAAGGATCTGGAATTGATTCAATTTCAGATATAAAAAGATCTGCAAATTATATATCATAGTTATTTTTAAACCACAAATAACAATAAAATTGGAATTGCTATACAAAGGCCCCACACAAGAGGATTCCAAGTTAATATTTTTTTCCCATCAAGTGGGCCAAATGGCAAAAGATTAAAGAAAGCAATCCACAAATTGATTCCAACACCGTATGTTACTATTAGCAATGGTGCTCTTAAAAGACCTGCAACAAAAAATAAAACGCCCATAGATAAATTAGCAACAGGCCCAGCAACAGAAATAATTCCATCTTCTTTTATTGTTAGTGTTTTTCCAAAGATATATACTGCGCCTGGAGCAACAAAAATAAAACCAAACAATCCAGAAAAAACAATTGCTAATGCTAAAAAAGGTAACCAAACAACAAACTGTCCCTGTGCACCAAAATGGATTGCTGTGTATTTGTGTGCAAGTTCATGGACAATAAAGGATGTTGCTGTAATTAATAAGCTCAAAGCTAAATTTGTAAAAAAACCAATTAATGTAAAACTAAATCTGTTTGTAAAATAATCTAATACACTATAATTACCTAATGCGATTGTAAAACAAAAAGATATTGCAAGCCATGCAATAATTAGATCCTTTATTTCTGAATGTTTTTTCATGTGTAATCAGTTCCTCTATTTAATATTTATATTTCAAACAATTTTAAAAAATTACTTTGTACCTTTTCTTTAACAAAATCTAGATCAAGATTGTAATCTTTACAGAAAACCTCATATGATTTTTTAATATCTGATATTTTTAATTCTTTATTATCATAGGAAATAGGATAATCTGTTTCAATAAATATTTGATCTAAATTATCTTTGATATTAAATATAGTTGGTTTTGCGAATCTGTTTGTTAGATAATAACCCCTATCTAATGCAATTTTTAGTTCTTCATTTAATCCACTAAACCAATGTAAAATTATTTTTTTGTGATTGGTTGTTGATAATATGTCTAATATCTTTTTTGTTGCATATCTTGAATGAATAATTACTGGCAAATCTTTTTTTTCTGCAATTTCTAATTGTTTTTGAAAAATAATTTCTTGTTCTTTTCTTTTTTCTTTGTTTTTTGTTATTTTATAATCTATTCCAATTTCTCCAATAGCAATTGCATGATCAAAATTAATATTCTCTATTTGATCTAAACATGTGCTTAATGAGTTATTTAAAACAACATCAGGATAAAGGCCATATGCAAAATAAAGTCCATCAATTTTTTCTAATCTGATGTTTTCATATTTGTTATAACTATCATATGAAACTGCTGCTGCAACAGATATTTGATCAAAAGAAAATTCAAATTTAAGTTTATCAATTGGCACATCGTCATAATGACAATGAATGTCAATAAATTTTAAATCTTTGTTAACCATATGTAATATATGCCAATACTTAATTTTAAAGAGTATAGTTTAGATATGCCAGAAGATGTTTATTTGCCTAGCGAAGACACTGACTTAATGCTAGCGGTTATTAAAACAGAAATAAGCAATCAAAATATTTTATTTAACACAGCTATTGAAATTGGTGCGGGAAATGGTTTTTTGAGTTTGTGTGTTTATGATTTTGTAAGGACTATTTATTCTGTTGATATTAATCCAATTGTGGTTGATTATTTATTGCGCACAAAAAAAAAATATAATTTAGATAAACAAATCATTTTGCAATCAGATTTGTTTTCTAAAATTGATCAAAATCAAAAATTTGATCTTATTATCTTTAATCCACCATATGTCCCTTCAGAAGAAATAAGCACAGAAAAACAAACATCTGGAATAGATCTTGCTGTTGATGGTGGTAGAGACGGGGCAGAAATAATCAATAAATTTATTGATCAACTATTTTTTTTTCTTTCAGATTCTGGGGTTTGTTATTTATTGATCTCTTCATTAAATAAACAAAAAAAAATTGAAGAGTTATTAAAGAAAAACAACCTTTTTTTTGAAATTGTAGGTTCTAAAAAATTATTTTTTGAAGAGTTGTTTGTTTTAAAAATTAAAAAATAAGCGTAATAACAATACCTTTAAAATAACTTAATTTCAAATATATATACTGATTTTAAATTTAAATAATGACTAATTATGCCAGCAAATGTAACCTATGAATTTTCTGCAGCAAAGGAAAAATTTGAAGCTGCAAAAACAGATGATGAAAAATTAATTGCACTTCAAGAGATGTTATCTGCTGCACCAAATCACAAAGGTGGAGAAAATCTTAGAAAAGATATTAGTAGAAAGATTGCTGATTTAAAAAACCGAATGGAAAAAAAAGCACAAGCACAAAAAAAATCAGGATATACAATAAATATTAAAAAAGAAGGTGCTGGCCAAGTTGTTTTAGTTGGTTTGCCAAATTCTGGAAAAAGTACTTTTCTTACTAAATTTACTAATGCAAAGCCATTAATTGCCCCATATCCATACACAACAACAAAACCAGAAGTGGGTGTTTTAAATTTTGGTGGCGCTTTGATTCAAATTGTAGAGTTGCCCGCATTTTTAGAAACAAAAGAAATGGCTCCACAAATATTTTCTATGATAAGAATTGCAGATGCAACTATTCTTATTTTTGAAAATTCTAATTTTAAAAGATTAGATAAATTAATAGATCTACTTGAAGAACAAGATATATTTGTAACAAAAGAAAAACCAAAAATAGATATTGTGAAAAGTCAGTTTGTGGGTGTGTCTTTTGTAAATGAGCAAAATCTGTTAGTTAAAAAAGAAGATGCTGAAAGATTACTAAAAGATGCTGGGTTTAGATCTCACACAATTATTTTAAATCAAAAAACAAATATGCAAGATATTTTGTTATTAATAAACCCAAGGGCAAGTTATCAAAAAGCAATTGGAGTTTCTATTCCAATTTCTGGAAAAAAACTAGATACTAATAAATACAAAAATATTCCTCTTTATGATTTTTCAGAGATTAATGAAATTAATGAAAAAATTTTTGAAATGGTTGATAAGATAATAATCTATACAAAAAAACCAGGTCAAAAACCAGATCTTACAGATCCATTAGTTATTGATAAAAATGGAACTGTAAAAGATGCAGCAAGAGCAATACATAAAGACATTTACCAAGACCTTAAATCTGCAAAAGTTTGGGGTAGTACAAAATATCCTGGGCAAACTGTTTCTAAAGACTATATTTTAAAGAATAAAGATATTGTTGAGTTTGTTGTGTAACATTTATAAAATATATCTACTTATATAATTTTAGAATAAATATATTTATCAAAACACATTTGTAGATAAAAATGGTTAATAAAAAAAAAGAAGAAAGTAGTAAATTTGAAGAACAGCTATATCTGTTATTTTTACCACTTACTGAAAGTATAAAAATTAAAGAACTAGAAACTAAATTAATTCAAATAGATTATCCAGATGATCTTTCTATTTATTTATCAAAACATTTATTTTTTGCGTTTTTTGTGCCACTTATCTTATTATTATTAGGCTCTTTTTTTGCTTTTGCTACTGGTAATTCAGCATGGGTAGGAAATATTGTAATAATATGTATTTTTTCGTTTTTTGGTGTTTTGGTTTATGCTTTATTAAAGCCATATTTAGATGTTTCCGCAAAAGTAACCACCATAAAAAACAGTTTATCATTATCAATTTTGAGTATGTCTAGTATTGCAGAATCTGGTGCTCCACCAGAATCTATGTTTCACACAGCAGCAACAAAATCAGAATCCCCAGAGCTTAGTAAAGAATTTCAAAAAATCACTGCTTATATGGATCATTTTGGGTTATCTTTACCAGAAGCAATAGATCAATATTGTAAAATAACTCCATCTATTGAATTAAAAAAATTTTTATTTGAACTAAAATCAAATTTAGCATCTGGTGGATCATTACCAGAGTTTATGAAAAAGAAAGCAGAACACGCTCAATTTACTTATAAATTAGTTTTAGATAATATGAATAAAAGAGCAGAAACTTTTGGAGACATCTATTCTGCTATTGTTATTGCTGGACCATTATTTTTATTTTCATCAATTATGCTTTTAGGTATGATTGGTGGTGGTGGTTTTGGTGGGCTGAGTATTAACACATTAATGATTTTAGGTGTGTTTGGTATTGTTCCAATGATTAATATAATTTTTATTGTAGTATTACAAATTATTTCATAAAGGTTTTAAAAAATGAATAAAAAGCAAAAATATTTTTTAGATTATGCAATTAAAGGCGGAATTGCAAGTGCAATTTTAGCTGTTGCATTAATTAATACAAAAATTTTAATTTTTGCTATGTTTCCTTTTTTGGGTGCTATTGGTATTGCATCTGTAAGTTATACAAAAAAAATTAAATCACTTGAAACAAATCTTTTTATTTTTTTAGATGACTTAAGAGATCTATTACAGGGTGGAATGAACATAGTTACAGCTATGGAAGTTATTACTGAACATGATTATGGTGCATTAAATGAATATTTAAAAAGAATTACTGCACAAGTAAAAATAGGTATTCCATTTGATATGGCTTTGATTAATGTATTTGAAGATGTAGATAGTCCATTATTTAATAAAGTTGCTCAAGTAATATCTGAAAGCACCAAATATGGTGGAAATCTAATTAAAATATTTTCATCAGTATCTAATTATGTAAAAACAATAAATGAAATGTCAGAAGAAAGAAAATCTAAAACATTTTCAACAGTCTTTTCATCTTATTTTATGTTTTTTATATTCATTGCAATTATTTTAACTATTCAGATAGTCTTTTTACCAATGCTTGCATCAAACGATCTAAGTTCAGCTACTGGTGGTGGTGGGGTGGAATCTGAATCCCTTGCAGATATAAATTTTAATGCGTATTTTTTATATCTTTTAATTATTCAAGCAGGATTTGCTGGACCAATAATTGGAAAAATTTCAGAAAATAATGCTATTGCTGGTATTAAACATTCAATAATATTACTCGCAGTTTCAGTTCCACTTTATGTTGTGGTTTCTTTGTTGTTTGTTGGGTAATGTTTTTGGGTTAGAAAACAAATAAGTTAAATTTATATATGTTTGTTTGTTTTATTATAATATAATTTAATTATTATGAATTATAAATAAAAATAAAAAAAACTCATAATTTAGAGGTGAACAGAAAATGAATTTTAGAAAAAAAGGTGTTTCCCCATTAATTGCTACAATTTTATTAATTGTTGTTGCAGTTATTTTGGTTACAATTGTTTTAACCTGGGGTAAAAATTTTGCTACCGACAGTTTAGCAAAAACAGGAGATGTTGTATCTGATAATTGTTCAGGATCTTCTATTGCATTATCTAATTGTCAAATCTCTAGAACAGATGTAGTATTTACAGTAAGAAACAACAGTTCAAATAATTATACATTCCCAGCAACAGATGTACCACAAGTATTTTTAAGAGATGAAGCTGGTGGATCATACACATCAGAATTAGATTTAAATTTGTCTAGTGGTGCAGCTTGGTCAACAGCATTAACTCCTGGTGAGATGAGAGGTGCTAAGGCAGCAGTTGGTTCATTAACTGGTGATGTTATTACTGTTACCGTAAGATCTCAAACATG
>JAQUVR010000006.1:10469-14080 GCA_028693335.1 Candidatus Iainarchaeum sp.
TAATCCTTTATTGATCATTATATAGTTTGTTTATATTATTTTAGATAAATTTATATATATATATGTAATATATTATTTTTATAACAAAAAATTTAGAAAAAATATGTTTTTTAAAAATAAAAAAAAGGCGTTGTCGCCATTAATTGCTACCATTTTATTAGTTGCAGTTTCATTATCTCTTGCTGGAATATTATATTCTTGGTCATCACAAAATGCAAAAGAGACAACTGCAAGTTTAACCGATACTACTCAAAAATGGACTGATTGTAGTTCTGTTAATCTTTATATTGAAACTGGTTGTAGGTACAACACAGAAACAGGTATAAGTTTAATTGTAATGGATCAATCAACAGTAGATATTGATGATAACTTAACAATGACTGTTATCGATAGCAATAATCAAATAATCAGTAAAACATTTGCTCCCAATTTTAAAGGAAAGGCAATGGCAATAAATAGTTCTGTTTATGATGATCCTGATGAACTTGAAGGATTATCATTACCAATACAGAGAGTAAGAATTTTTGTAAATAGTTGTCCTGATAAAGCAGCGACAACAATATCTTGTAATTAAATTATTTTTTTGGAGGAATTAAAAATGAATTTTAGAAAAAAAGGTGTATCCCCATTAATTGCAACAATTTTATTAATAGTTGTTGCAGTTATTTTGGTTACTATTGTTTTAACCTGGGGTAAGAATTTTGCAACAGAAAGTTTAGCAAAAACAGGCGATGTGGTTTCAAGTAATTGTGTTGGAATTTCATTATCTGTAAGTAATTGTACAATTGATTCAGATAGTAATGTGGTGTCATTTTTTTTAAGAAATAACAGCACAAACGCATATAGTTTTCCAGCTACTGAAACATTTAAAGTTTATTTATCTGATAATCTAGGTAATACTTATTTGTCAGAATTAGATTTAAATGGAACAGACGGATCTACTGCAATTGAAGGACTAAATAATGGAGAAATGAAAGCAGGAAAAGCAGCAACAGATGCTTTTAGTGGTTCTGAAGTTAATGCTGCAACAGGAATAATAACTGCTGTTGTTAGACCAGATACAGTTTGTCCAACAGATGCTGTTGCTCAAGCAACATGTTATAGATAATTAGAAAAAATTTGTTTTGAGATGTGATAAATATGAAATTAAGATATAAATCTGTATCCCCAATAATTGCAACCATACTAATAATTGTAGTATCATTAGTTTTAGTTGCCATACTTGTTTCGTGGGGCCAAAATTTTGTTCAAAGAAACACATCTCAAGCAGATAATTCTATTGATACTAGTTGTATGGGGGCAGATCTTTCTGTTTCTTATTGTGAATATAGCAGTGTTGAAAAAAAATTGAGTTTTGTATTAACAAATAGTGGAGATATTATTTTTCCAACAGACAGCAATTTTTTCTTAACATTAATAGACGCAAATAAAGATCTAAACAGTTCAAATACAAATATATTAGATAGTAATTCATTTGGAATTGGAGAAGCAAAGAAAATAGAAATAGAAGACTATAACGCAGTATCTCCAATCAGAATGACAATAAGAAACACAAAATGTAGTGGTTTTTTTAAAGAAGTTGTTTGTAGATAAATTATTTGAACATTCTTTCTATTTTTATTATATTTATTTTATTTTCTTTGTTAATTATTCCAATTAAATAATTAGCATTTATTGAATTTGCTAATCTTTCATCTTTGATAATTTTTTGTAATTCTGTTTTGTTATCATGTGTTAATTTTAGATCTAATACATATTCTGTGTGCTCATGTTTTTTAGTTTTATTGTAAATTCTAAAATCAAAACCAAAATATGATCCGTCTTTTACAATAAACCCTTTTTCAGTAAAGAAATCAAATATTAATTGTTTTTCAAAAAAGTTTTTTATTTTTTTATTTGTTAGTTCGTTAAATTCATCTAAATTTATTTTTTTGTGGTCTTTATAGACAGTAATTTTTTTTTTAGATAATAAATAACTAGTTTCAAAAAAATCTAAAAGGTAAGTTTCGTTAATCTTATGTCCAAAACCTTTTTGATTTAATTGGCTTTTTAGATTATTGCTTTTTACTTGGCAATTGTTTTTTTCTAATATTACTTCTTCCATAATTATTACCTACTTGTATAATGTAAATAAATTACGATCTACGCCATAAAATAAACCGATCCTAACACCAGAATCTATCCAACCATATGCATAAGAATAAGAGGCTAGTGCTCTGATATAGTCTCCATTATTTTCTAATACTTTTCCATCTGCTAAATAATTTTCAGCCATTTCTCTATAGTTTTTTGCCATGTCTTTTAGAAATGATTCATTTTCAATATTTATTTTTATGGTTCCTAATGCTTTTTCTAATAATGATCTGTATTTTATAGTATAATCTAATAGTTCTTTATCTAAACTCATCAATCGCACCCTTTTCAAAATCATTTAATTTACCACAAATAATTAGTGTTTGCGGATATACATCTATTGCTTTAATTTTTTTATGATCTTTAAATGTAAAAGTTTTTATTGTTTGATTTTCTGAACCCAACCCGGCTAAGACAACACACTCTTTTTCACTCAATGTTTTATTAGCATCTATTTTTTCTAAAATTTCGCAGGCCTCAACAAATGACATAAATCTGTTTTGATCTGTTTTAATATCTAGTAAACAAACGGTGTGTGCGTTAATATCTATGTTGTCTTTTATTGTGTCATAAAAACTGGTTGGGAAATAATTTTTTTCAGGATAAACTATACTTGTTGTTTTTCCAAACTTATATTCAAATAACCCACTAATTCCGACATAACTAAATACAGAGATTCCTGGAATCATTTTAATTTTTATATTTTTATTTTTTGCTTCTTCTATTAATGTATAATGTGTTGTTGCTGAGAAGGCATTACCAATTACTAATAAACAAGAATCCTCTCTTAAATATTCTAATGATTGTTCAAGTTCTTTTCTTTGTAATTGTGTTATTTTTTTAGAAATGATTTTTTCTAATTCTTCAATTTTTCCTTGAGAAAATATATTTGTATAATTATCAATATATATATTATTACAGGAATCAATAGCGTTTTTTGCTTCTTGAGTAATTTGTTTTGGAGTTAATCCAATTCCAATTATATAAAACACGTTTAATCTTTATTTTAATAATATATTCCTATTTCTATATATATTTCATTATTAGAACTATTAATATATTTTATGGAATTTATAAAAAAATTATTTTTTTGATATTCTGTGTTATTAATGATAGCTATCTGATTATTTATTTTCAAGTATCCGTCATAATTTGAAAAAAGCTCTTGATAATTTTTTTTAAGAACAACTATCTGGTCAATTTCTAAAATTTGAGCAGTTAATAGTAAATCATTTGTTTTTAGAGTTATATCCAGTAAAATTAGATCTTCTTCATAATTTTTGTTTTCTCCAAAATAAAATAATATTATTAATAACGTAAAAATAGTAATTGCTAATATTAAATCTAAACTAAAAACAAAACCATTTTTATTTTTCACAAAAACCAATCTCCAAAACACAAAATTTATTCTCAAAGGTTACTCCTCTTTTTAGTATTTGAGTAATATCTTTATTTTCATTTATTTTTTTAATTTCGCA
>JAQUVR010000082.1 GCA_028693335.1 Candidatus Iainarchaeum sp.
TGTAATGTTTTTTCTAATAATAGCCCTGTTGGATTAAATCTATCAATTCCGAAAGTAAGACACCAATCATCAGTTGATAACAAAGAAGGAAACATAGAAAATGTTTCATCATATGTTTCTTTTGAGATTTTGTCTGACATTCCTTCAGGAACAAAAACTTTTAAGTTTTGTAAGCCTTCTGGATTTAATCCCCATTTTTCTAATTGCTCTAATTCTTTTTTTTCTTGATTTGGAAATCTCATTGACCAGAAAACACCTACTGGATCTACAACAATTTGGCCAATATATGGGTTTTTTTTTGCAAGTTCTTCTGCAATCACTCCAAGACCATAACTTTTTCCAGAGCCTCTAGATCCGTCAATAAAAACTACGTGTGGATTTAACCCATCCAAATGAACTTTAGAAAACTCGCAGTCCTTTTCAAAAACTTGACCAAGATATGCACTTGATAAATTACCGTATTGTTTCATTACTGATTTTTTTCTACCTACATAAACAATTGTAGGATCTTCTATATCAGTTAAAAAAGAAAGTTTTGGAGTTATTTCTTTTACTGGCTTTTCAACTTTTTCTGATTTTTCTTCAGTTTTTTCAGATTGATTTTGATAAATACTATTTTCTATAATTCCGTTTTCAATCATATCAAAAGGATCTGAACCATCACTTTTTAGTTTTTCTACAGCCATATTTATCATAAAATATATTTATACAAATTAATATAAGATATTAGGGTTTAAAAAGATTGTGAAAAAAAAGAAAGAAAGAATTTATTTGATTCTTTGACTTCTATATTGTTTTGCAATTCTTTCTTGAACAAAAACAATTTTATTTCTTTCAGACATTAATTTATCAAACATTTCTTTAGGTACGCTATAATATTGATAAATAAAGCCCAAATTATACTCGATTTCTAGAATGTTTTTTTCAGAATCATATCCTACAGATCTTAAATTGCCAATCATTCTTGAATCTTTATCCTCTAGTGGCGTTCTTTCCATTTTTAAGCAACTCCTTGTTTTAGAAACATAATATTGTATATAGTCTATTGTTATACAATAGATATTTAAAGATATATTTAATAAGAAAATTAAGATGAATTATAAATATTTTTCATAATATTCTTAAATATTTATTTGTTATTAAACTTTTACAAAAAAGGGTTTTTTTAAATTAAATTAACTAAATCTATTATTCAACAGATAAATTTTAAATCAATCAGAGTATTTGTTTAAATTGCGAATTTATCTAATAGGAAATCTATTAATTTATTAAAATCTTTTTGTTTTTTCCATTCTTTAAGAATTTCTTTTCTTAATGTTTTATGTTTTTCGTAGCCCTTGTCATTTATCAAAATAGTTAATGCTTCTTTGATATCGTTTATGGCATCTTTAGAGATCTTTTTTTTTATAAATTTTTTTTCAAAATAATAATGAAAAAAAAGATGCATTAATTCGTGATTTACTAATTCCACATATTCTTTTTTATTTGGTAGAATGGTTCTATTTACAAACATATAAAATAAATTTTCTTTAATATTATATGGAGATCTGCTAAAAGAAGTAAAATAAAAATGCACGCTTTTTATTTTTCTAGGAAATGGCTTTTTGTGAATTTCTTCTAATTGTTTAATTATTGTTGGCATATTGAGAATAATTTCATTTTTGAAATCCACATTAAATCTATTTACTTGTTTTTTAGTATAATATTTATTTTTTATTATTGGAAATATCTCTGGAAAATAATGTGTTTTTTTCATTAACTCAAATATTTTTTTATTATCTTTATAATTGTCTTCACCAAAGGTATTTGAATTTCTAAAAAAAGATAACCAAACATAATAGTCTTTTTTTTCATCAATTATAAATTTTAATTTTATTTTTTCGGCCATATTTGTTTTTATTAAAATATTTAAAAAAAGAACGCAGAGGACGAGATTCGAACTCGCGTAGTCTTGCGACTCTAGCTTTCCAGGCTAGTGCGTTTGACCACTCCGCCACCTCTGCAAAAAAACAAGTATATATTTTATAAACATAAAATAATATAAAACAATATTAATGCACACCAGCACCATTATTTACTTCTTCGGTTGGAGTTAACAGAGCTTCAACATCATTATCGCCAATTGCAAGAATCATTCCTTGACTTTCTAAACCTAATAATTTTCTTGGTGCTAAATTTACTATGATTGGTAGTTGCTTGTTAATTAGATCTTCGGGGTTATATTTTGTTGCAATACCAGCAATTATTTGTCTTTTAAATTCTCCAAAGTCCACAATTAGTTTTAATAATTTTTGACTGTTTTCTACTTTTTCGCATTCAATAACAGTTCCAATTTTTATATCTAATTTATCAAAATCATCATATTTTATTATTGATTTTTCTTCTGACATATTTATTCCCATTAAAAATAATTTAAAAAAACAAACTCGTTTTTAATTAAACATTTTTTAAAAAAGTTTATTGCACACAAACTATTGGGTGCTAGCTGACCGAAACCATTTCAAGTTAACCGAGTAAAACCACCAAATAATCATTGGGTGCTAGCTGACCGAAACCAGCTACGCAGAGGACGAGATTCGAACTCGCGTAGTCGCAAGACTCCAGGTCTCAAGCCTGGTGCGTTTGACCACTCCGCCACCTCTGCATAATATATAATTTATGTGTAAAAATATATATAAAGTAAATAGATAAAAGAAAAAATTAAAGATCTTTAAAAAAATCATCAATAATTGCTTTTGCATTATCAATGGTATGATACTCTTTTACAAGAAATTTTTCATTTCCACTAATCATTGCAGATAACCTTTTTCCTTCTTTAGGTCTATATAAACAGATTATTTTTTTATCTAGTGATTCGGATAACCCAAGTTCATAACCAACACCTAAAGAAACTTGAGTTACTTCAGCTAAAATAACATCAGCCTCTTTAATCCAACTTACATCTCTATCAAAGATCTCTTTTGCAGACAATTTACCTATCTCTCCAGAGTCTTTTAATTCTGGATTTGC
>JAQUVR010000083.1 GCA_028693335.1 Candidatus Iainarchaeum sp.
AATTCTTTAGAAATAAAATAATTGATTAAATATGAATGCAGAAAAACTAAGAGGAAAAATAATTGTTATTGAAGGAACTGATGGTTCTGGAAAAACAACACAATTAGAAGAATTAAAAAAATATCTAGAAACCTCTGGTGAATCTGTAGAAGTGTTTGATTTTCCACAATATGGAAAAAAATCAGCAATAATGGTTGAAGAATATCTAAATGGTGTTTATGGTTCAGCTAAAGATGTTGGCGCTTATAGAGCGTCTATTTTTTATGCTTGTGATCGGTATGCTGCTTCTTTTGATATTAAAAAAGCAATTTCAGATAATAAAATTATTCTTTGTAATAGATACACAACCGCAAACATGCTTCATCAAGCAGGAAAAATTTCAGATCTAAAGATGCGAAAGAAATTTTTAAAGTGGTTAGTTGATCTAGAGTTTAATATTTTTAGTTTGCCTAAACCAGATCATGTTATATTTCTATATTTAGATTCAGAGATTGCTATAAAACTTGCTGCTCAAAAAACAGCAAGACATGAAAATATTATTCAAAGTAATGATATTCATGAAAAAGATTTAAATCATTTAAGAGAATCAAAAGAATCTGGGCTTTGGGTATCAAAGATCTATAAATGGATTGTAATTAACTGCCAAGATAAAAATGGAGAGATACTCTCAGTAAAAAAAATTCACAAAAAGATCTTAAAAAAACTAGATATTATTTGATGTTTTGCTGTGTTTAATTTGTGCATAATTATTAGCGTAGAACCGCCAAATACATCATCGCTAGTAATAATTAATTGATAAATAATATTACTAGCAATTCACAATAATTATGTGTTAACTAATAGTCACTACAAGTTAACTAATAGTTACTATGTGTTGACTAATAGTAAAAAATATAAATGTTTTGATATGCAGGTATTATATGTTATTTGATATTATTCCAAAATCTAAAAAAACAGATTTGTATGGTGTAGATGTATTATATAATACATTAATGGAAAAATATAATGACAACACAAAATTAATTGTTTTATCTGGCCTTAGAAGAACTGGTAAAACCTCTTTATTAAAAGTTTCTTTAAATGAATCAAAACGAAAATTTGTTTTTGTTGATTCTAGATTGGCACCATATACTGATAGAAATTTATTTTTAGAATTTTTATCTAAAGAAATTTCAAAAGTAATAAGCACATCAAAAATTTCTAAAGTTGGGCTCTCTGTAGGGAATGATTTGTTAAAAGGCAAAGTAGATTTTCAATTTAATGATTATTCTGATCTTTTATCTATTTTAAAAATTGCTAACGATCAAAAAATTATTTTAGCTTTTGATGAAGCCCAATATCTTGCAAAAATAAATTTTGATGAAATTATTGCTAGTATTTTTGATAATTTTAATAATATCACATTAATTTTAACTGGTTCAGAAATTGGGTTATTATATGATTTTTTAGGCACTAAAAATAATAAAGCACCCTTATTTGGGAGATTATTTACTGAGTTAACTACAGAACGTTTTTCTAAAGAAAAAAGTATAGATTTTTTAAAAAAAGGGTTTGAAGAAAATAATCTGATGATCAATAACTCTGAATTATATGCTACTATTGATAAATTAGATGGAATTATCGGTTGGACTACATATTATGGTTATTTAAGAGTTGTTGACCGAAAGACGCATCTTAATGCATTAGAGCAAGTAATTAATCTTGGTGCGAAAACAGCATTTGAAGAATTAGATAAATTTTTAATAAATAGAAAAGCTCGAGACAAATATTTATTATTAATTAAAGAAATTTCTTTAGGTAATAATACTTGGACTCAATTAAAGAAACGGTTGAAACAGAAATTTAATAAAATAAATGATTCTCAATTAAATACATATATTAATGCATTATTATATCATGGTTTTATTGAAAAAAAGGAAAGAATATATTATGTTGGCGATCCGCTTTTAATAAAAGCAGTATTTGAGAATCATATTTTATAATTTTAATTAAACCCCCTAACTTCCGGTAATATTTTATAATTAATATCATTTTTTATTTTTGTTTCTCAAATTGGTTTTAATTAATAAACAAACTAATAATATTATATATGTGATCACTATATGGCAGATAAAGATTTTCAAGACGATTTTATAGATTATGATGAATCCACTAGTTCTAATATTGCAATTGATGAATATATAGAAGTTTTTCAAGAATTTTTAGAAGCTGTCTATAAAAGAGACATAGAATTTCTTGCTGCAAATTATCCTGATCAAAGATCAATAGAAATAGATTTTAAAAAATTAGAAGCATTTGATTTGTCTCTTGCAGAAAGATTAATAGAAGATCCACACACAATGATTGATGCTGCTAATGCTGCAATAAAAAAAATTGATGTTGGTGTTTTAGAACAGGAAGCAGATGTTGAGTTTGATCCTAGAATAAGATTTTTTAATCTCCCAGAAGAATCTAAAATTAGTATAAGAGATGTTGGTTCAGAATGTCTTAGTAAATTAATATCTGTTGAAGGAATGATTAGGCAAATAACAGAAAGATTAGAAAAAATGACTGTTGCTCATTTTGTTTGTAGAAGATGTCAAAATAGTTATGATATAAAGCAATTAAGTCAACAATTAAAAAAGCCAGTAATGTGTGAATGTAAATCTAGAGAGTTTGATTTAGATTTAGAGCAAAGTAAATTTATTGATTATCAAAAAATTCAAGTTCAAGAACCATTAGAAAGTTTAAAAGGTAGTGAACAAGCAAGTCACATGGAAGTTTATCTTTCTGAAGATCTTGTTAATCTTTGTTCTGCAGGAGATAAAATAATTATTACCGGTATTGTAAAATTAAAACCGCCAAAAACAAATGATTCAAACATTTATCAAAAATATATGATTGCAAATCATATTGAAAAAGTTGATCAAGAGTTTGATGAATTAAAAATATCCCCAGAAGAGGTTCAAG
>JAQUVR010000084.1 GCA_028693335.1 Candidatus Iainarchaeum sp.
GTACAGCAATAACAGAACATAATAATTTAAATCCAAAAGGAGCATATTTTGAACTTTTAAAAAACAAACCAAAAAATAAAGTTTTAATTCCAGGGGTTTCAATTAATACAGATTCTGGAGAAGTAATAATTCTTTCCAAATCTCCAGAAATATATGATTACGGCATAATCTATGAACAAAACATAGGTCTAAAAAGAATATATGATTTTTGTGAAAAAAAAGGTTATTTGATTGCATTTTCACATCCATTTGGATTTGCACCAAACTCTGCAACCTATAAAATGGGGCTTGATAAATTAGAAAAATTTGTATCCACTAAAAATATTGGAATTGAAACTTATAATGGAATGATCGGATATTTATCATATTATCTTTATGATTCCTTTTTTATTAGAAGAATTAGAGAGTTATTATCAAGCTTAGAAAAAAATTCATTTTCAAAAACCATAAAAATTGCAAAAATTTTTGAAAAATACAGATTAATTTTAGATCATAAAAGCTATGATGTAGTTTATAGATTTTCAGCAGGAATAAAACTAGGAAAACTTGCAAAATTTGTAATTGCTGGATCTGGTACAGAGTTTATTGAAAGAATAGGTTCTGGTGTTTTAAGTATTGATCTTCCTAAGAATTTTTTTGAAACCTATGTTGATTTTGAAGCTCAGAATGAATATATATTAAATAAGATCTATAACAAAGACATTTTATCAGTTGGTCCACCAGGGACAGATACAGATGTTGGTTTTGAGAGATCTACTAGAAGAATAAATAAAACAAAAGCATATACTGATTTAGTATATCTTACAAAAAATTCAGTTAAGTGAAAATATGATGCCATTATTTCTTTATCCAATGTTTTTTTTAACATTTTTGTGTCTTGGGTATTATGTTTATCAAGATTACAAGTATAGAGAGATTAATATTTTGCCAATGTTTATTTTATCAATATTTGCATTTATCTATAATCTTATTTTTTTTATTAAACTTGGTGTTTGGCAATCATATTTTTTACAAATAATTCTTACCAGCATATTTGTTGGAGTAATATTTGTTTTAGGAAAAATTACTGTTTTTGCTTATATTGGAGAAGGAGATCTTCTTGCAATAATTTTTATATCAATAACAACAGGAATAACTATTCTTTTTGCTCCATTTGTTTTTTTGGGGGCTTTAATTTGTGTTTTGTTTGTTCCAATAATGTTATTTTTATATAATCTATTTGCAAAAAACTCTGCAGACTATAACTTTGTAAATAATTTTTTGTTGATGTTTTTAGGATACCCTGCAACAATTTCAAAAATAAATAAATTTCACACTCCATTAGAAAAGATTAAAGACAAGAATGGGAAAATTAATAAAGAAGTTAATTTTATTCCAAATACAGATCCTAAATTAGAAATATACGAATTAAAAAAAGTCGCAAAAATCAACAATATAAAAAAAATATGGGTCTCTCCTTTAATTCCATTTATTGTTCCAATATTTATTTCTTACCTAATTATTTTTGTTTTAAGCTTTTTTGACTGGTTTTCTTATTTTGGTAAATTCGCAATATTATATATATAATATTTAAAAATATAATGGACTTTTACTATTGCTATATAATATTTATATTTTTAAATAAAATGAATATGTAAGATGGTTGAACTAAAAAAAATTGGTGTAAATAGATCAAAACCAATAGAAAAAGTTGTTTTTGTAGATGATAGTGGATTAAAGAAGCTAGATCTAATTAATCCAAAAGACGTTAGTAACTATAAGAGTAACTTAGAAAATAAAGAGAGTAATAGAATATATGTCCATAAAAATATTATTATAAAAAAATTACCAGTTTCTTCAAAAAGTGCTCATACCCAAAAATCCAAAAAATCTGATTCTTTAAAATCTAAACCAGATTACAGTCAAAAAGATATTATTAAAACAGATTCTAAAGAAATAAATAAAATAGATTCTAACGAAATAATTGATACGGATCATAAAAAAAAATTAGAAGAAATAGATAAAAAAATATTAACCCCATCAAAAATAATAATAGATGAAAAGATCTCTGAAAATGTAGATGACTTGTTAGATCAATTGTCAGATAGAACAAAAGATATTGATCAAGATAACAGTGTCTTATTAGAACAAATATCTTTTTTAGATACTTCTCCAAAAGTAAATAAAGTTATTTTTAAAGATCATAATGTTTCTAACCTTTATGCAAAGATAGATCTGTTAGAAAAACAAACAAAGATTGAAGAAGATCAATTAAATCAAGATAGTTCTGAAAATCAACAAAATTTTGAAAATCAACCAGAATTAAATCAAGATTTAAAAGAAAATGTGCCAAAAAAGAAAAAGAGAAGTAGAGTTATTCCATTAATTGAACAATTTGATATTCCTAATATGATGTCATTAACAGATAAAACAAACTTAAATGGAAGTCTTTTAGAAAAAGGATTTTTTGTAAAAGATGATATTAAATCTGCAAACGATTATCTTAAAGACACTAATTTTGTAAAAAATAAAGATGGATTAAAACTTAATCCAGAAATAGACAAAAAAATAGAAAAAATAAAAGATGATAAAAAGAAGAAATCTGAAGAAAAAAAAAGAAATGAAAAAGATATTACTAATATAATTATTAATCAAAAAGAAGCTTATGATGATCTACAAGACATGATTGCAAAAAATGTAGTGTCATCTAAATCTACACAAGCAGTCGCAAATATTTCTGGTAATGTTTCTGAGAATTATGATTCTGATGAAATTTCTAAAAAAAAGATGGCTATAACAAATAGCACAAATCAAAAAGGTTTTGATTATATCTTACCATCTGATTCTAGAGAGACAGATACTAAAGAACTTTCTCAAAAATTAATAAGATCAGGAATACAATCTAAATTTGGATCTGTTAGAACAGATTTTGATCAAAAAGCAAAATCTTTCCCAGAATTG
>JAQUVR010000085.1 GCA_028693335.1 Candidatus Iainarchaeum sp.
GTTGATAAATTTTAAAATTATTTTTTTACAGAAAGAGATAAAATAAATAAAATTAACACAAAAATAAATAAACCAGTTAAAAGATTCTTATTTTTATTTTCTGACAAAGGGATTAATGCAGTTATATTAATTGTGTTTTGTTTTTTTTCTGTAGGATTTATTTCTGAAAACAAAATATCTTTATTCTCATAAACTAAAATAATATCTTTAAGTTTTATATTTTCATAAGCATTAAACGCATGGCAAGAAATAAGATATTTATCTGCTAAAAGAAAACTATCCAATCCATCTTTAATAGAAATATTTAAATCAAATTCATTTGTTTTTTGAATATAAATAATTTCTGTAGAAATTAATGAATTATTTGCCTTACAAGAAATATCATAACCAGTATTTTGAAAACTGTTTGTTTTTATTCTTATAACATCAAAATCATTTTTATTTTTAATTAAGGCAACAGATCTAGAATAATTAAAACCATTGAATCCATATTGAGAATCTGCAATATCACCATCTAAATTATTTGAAATAAAATAAAGATATTTTCTTTGAGTGGTTATTAAGTTATTATAGTTATCATAAACTTTTGCTTCAATTTTTAAAATAAAAGAAGAATCTATTATATCTTTTGTAATAATTGTTAACTGCAAATTAGAATTTAAATTTTTAAAAAAATATTCTTCTGATTTAGAGAGATCAAATTTAACCTGATTACTATTAAAATTATTTGATAAAATTTCAGAACTATATATTATTTTTTTTTCAGATAAATCATCTGTATTTGATTTAAAAAAAACATTAAAATTTATCTCCTTTATTGAATTTTTAGATAAATAAAAATAATTATCAGATCTATCAACTGATGTTAATTGATCAATCACCAAATTCGCTTCTTTTGTGTTTTGTTCGTTTGAAAAAATAAAACCACAATTAAAGATAATAAAAACAAATAAGGAAACTATTAATAGTTTTTTAGATATGGGACCATTTGTTGTCATTATTTAATTATAGATAGTTAATCTATTTAAACATATCTTTAAATGAAAAAACAACCACTACAATTTAATTTATTAATATATTCCAACAAAATATATTTATGGACAAGTTTTTTAAAAAACACACCCCAAAAACTTTAGATTCAGTTATTGGAAATAAAAAAGGAATTACTGAGATTAGAGAGTGGGCAAAAGATTACAAAAAACCATTATTTATCTATGGTCAAACAGGAATAGGTAAAACACTTTGTGCAAACTTAATTGCAAAGGAAAAAGAATGGAGCATTATGCAAACTGATGCATCCGATATTAGAGATAAAGAATCTATAAGAAACATAATACAAGTTGCAAGCACAACAAACACATTATTTGCAAAAACCAGATTAATTTTAATTGATGAAGTTGATTCAGTTGCAGATAAACGCGGCTCAGACGATTATGGGTTTTTTTCTGAATTTGAAAAAATTGTTGATAAAGCTAAACAACCAATAATATTTATAGCAAATAACCCTTACGATAATAAAAAAATAAGGCCATTATTTGAAAAATGCACACAAGTAAAATTCGATTTGCCAAATTCCTTATCAATATTAAAATTTGCAAAAGAAGTTTGTGAAATAGAAAGTATCGATTATGATCTTATATCATTAAAACAATTAGTAGATAATTCCAATAATGATATTAGAGCTCTATTAATAGACCTGCACACAACATCATTAATAGGAAAACTTACACTAGAAGATGCAAATTTCTTTTCTGATAGAAAAAGAGATGAAGATATCTTTAAAGTTCTTCCAAAAATATTTTATCCAAAAGATTTTTATGAAACAAAAAAAACAATCGACACATTAAATATTGATTGGGAATTATTGTTTTTATGGATAGATGAAAATCTACCAAAACAATATAAAAATATTAACAATCTAGCAAATGCTTTTGATTCATTAAGCAAAGCAGATATTAACAAAGCAAGAATTAGAGCAAGTCATTGGATATTATTTAAATATGTTCTTGACTATATAACCATTGGTATTGGATACTCAAAAACAGAAAGAGAAATTAATACTGGATTTAATCCATATCAATTTCCAAGACTATTAAAAACATTAACTACAAAAAATAAAATATTACAAAAAAGCGCAGTAGAAAAAATGGCACAAAAAACACATTGTTCAAAAAGAATTGTTTATAGAGATTATCTTCCATTTATTTCAATAATTGCACAAACCAATAAAAATAATTTAGGGCTAATAAACTATTTTGGATTTACATTAGATGAAATGAAATACCTTGGAGCAAAAATTAATCAAAAACAATATGATCAAATAACAGTAAAATAATGATAAAAATGAATAAAAATATTAGAATAGCTATACTTGACAAAGACAAATGTCAACCAAAAACATGTAACTACTTATGTAAACATCTTTGCCCAGGAGTAAGAATGGGAGAAGACACAATAATTATAGATCCAGCAACACAATTTCCAATAATCGATGAGGTGCTTTGTACTGGTTGTGGAATCTGTGCTAATAGATGCCCACATAAAGCAATAAATATAATCAATATTGGAATAGAATTGGATTCTGTATTACACCAATATGGAAAAAACCAATTTAGATTATTTACCTTACCAATACCACAAAAAGGATTTATAACTGGAGTTATTGGAAAAAACGGTGTTGGAAAAAGTACAGCAACAAACATTTTATCAGGAACATTGATTCCAAATTTTGGAGAGTATTTAAAAGAAGGAAATATGGATAATACCATAGAATACTTTAAAGGAAAAGCAATACAAAAACATTTTATAGATCTTAATGAAAAAAATATAAAAATTGCATATAAGATTCAAAAAGTAGAAGACATACCAAAAGT
>JAQUVR010000086.1 GCA_028693335.1 Candidatus Iainarchaeum sp.
AAAAAATGAAAAAAAATTTATTTTATAAAAAAAATAAATTTATCTTGAACCTTGTGCGATTCTTTCAATTTCATCTTTTCTTTTTACTGCAAAGCTTTTTTGATCATTCTTTGAAGCATCAATGATCTCTTCTGCTAATGCAATGTGAGGCTCTTTTTTTGTTTTATAAGTGTTCTTAAAACAAGCAAGAGCAATATTTTTTAAAGATTCATCAAGTCTTTTGATTGGAGCAAGATCTACTGATTGAGTATAAGTAATATCTCCTTTCTGTAACTTTGTAATATCTTCTCTTGGAGCAGAATTTTCAATTGCTTGTACAAATATCTGAACAGGATTTTCTTTTGTGGTTGCATAGATATAATCAAAAGCCATTTCTACACTTTTAATGGATTGATCCTTCTTTCCACAACCGTTTCTGTTTCTAATATATTTACCAGAAAGTTTTTTCTTTCCTTGTCCAGATCTCATCATCTTATTTGCAAGTCTTTCAACAATATTTATTCTTATTTTTCTGGTTGCTAGATTGTTTGTTGATCCAAAAGAATTAGGGACAATTCTTTCATTAAGATTTATATATTTTGCAAGTCCTAAATCCTTATGGTTAATTCCCTTTGTTTCCCATTTATTAAATAATTTCATATTTTACACCTTTATAATTTTAATTTAAAAGAAAAACTATCTCTTAGATTTCTCCTTTTTACCTTTTCTAAGCATTTCTAATGATTGTCCATTTACTTTAACAACCTTATATCTTACACCCCAAAGATCTCCAATAGCACCGCCTTTTCTTCCACCTAAACCTTCTACAGTTACTTGATCGTGGGCATCAATAAATTTGATTGCTTTATCTTTTGGAGCAAATGCTGTTAGTTCTTTACCATTTTTAATTAACTGAACTCTAACACATTTTCTAATACCAGAGTTTGGCTGTCTTGCAGTAACACCTTTTTTATCAAGAACAATTCCTTTTGCTTGTGGTGCTCCTTTTAGCAAGCCTTTTTTATTTCTGACTTTTATTTTTCTTTTTTCTCTTGGATCTTTCTTAGTCCATTTCTTTCTATCCTTCATTAATTTTCTTGCTGAAAATTCTCCATTTGCCATAATTTTTCACCTTAAATTTTATTACTTATTTTTTTTAATTTTTATAATATCTTTAAAAAATTTATCCTCAGTAATTGGCACTTCTTTATCCTCTACTTTCATATCATCAGTTGCTTTTACTTTTTTAGTTTCTTCGGATTTTGCTTTTTTAGTTTCTTTTTGAACTTTTTTTTCTTCTTTTTTTGCTTTTTTTGCAATTACTTTTTTATTTTCTTTTGTGTCTGTATCTTTTTCATTTATTACATCCATTATTGATGATTTTCCTAAATCAATTACTGCAACAACAGATATACTAAATGGTTTTGCACAAACAGAACCCAATTCTAATGAATTTTCCGGATACTCTATTGCATTTATATTTAGTAATTTTGCATAATGCAAAAATATTTCTTTTGTATTATTATCAATAGTACTAGATAAAATTAATAATTTTGGATCTCCAACCAAACATTCTTTCTTTATTTCATTAGTTCCATATATTAGTTTACCAGTATCTATAACATTTCTTAACTCTTGATTAAATTTATTCCAATCAACCATAAAAAATCACTTTTTCCTTTTATTTTTTGTTTTTTTGCTTGTCTGCGTTGTTAATTTTTTAACTATTAATATATATTATATAAACAAAATAATTTAAAAAGAAATCAAATCACATAAAAAATAAATTTATGCGCTTTCTTTCTCCTTTATTTTGATCATCTTCTTAAGTCCCTTAGGATCTAAAGTTAATCTTACAATTCCAGTTCCAGCTGAAATTGGTTGACCAACTATAATATTTTCAGTTATTCCTACTAAATTTTCTTTATCTCCATTAAATGAAGCATCAATAATGTGTTTAATTGTTTCTTCAAATGCAGCTCTTGCAAATGGACTTTTCTTTTTACCAGTTATTCCTGTTCTTACAACTCCTCTAACATTTCCATTTACTGTCATTATGTCTGCTAATATATATATGTGTCTTGTACTAATACTAATACCATTAGTATCAAATGTATATTTTAATTCTCTAACAATAGACTCTCTTGCAGCTTCAACACCAAATAATTTATAAATTTCAAAAATATCATTTGTTGTTGTTTTATAAGTATCAATTCCTTCAGTTTTTAAAACTTCTTTTAGATTTGATCCTTTTGTTTTTATAATAAATTCATTTCCTTCTTTAAACAAAACTGCTTTTTCTAAACCCTTAACACCTGATAATGGAATTTTGTTCCAAGCAAGTATTGCTTTTCTTATTGCATATAGTTGTGTATTATTATCAAAATGGAAATTTATTTGTTGTTTATTAGAAGTAAATCTTTTAGATGTATATGTGTCTTCAATCTTTTCATAAATCATATCCATTAATTCTTCTGGTTTTTTATTTATCTGTTGCATTTTTTCATCATCAAGTCTAAAAGAAACTGTTCTATCAGTAAAATTTTCTGTAAAAACACCAACATCTTTTATCTTTATATCAACTAAGGAATTACAAAAGTTTTCTATATCTTTTTCTTTTTTTCCTTTAAAATAATCTTTATCTAGATATATTGTCATAGAAGGATATTTTGCACTAGATCTACCATCAACAATCTCAATCACTCTTTGTATTCCTTGACCAACAGAAACTTCTAATGAACCAGCATAGTGTTTAGTTCTTAATGTTAACTGAGTACCAGGTTCACCAATTGATTGTGCAGCAATTAATCCAACTGCATCTCCTGGAACAACCAATCCATCATTATACTTTTTTTTAACAATTTCTAATAATTTCTTTTTTTTATCT
>JAQUVR010000087.1 GCA_028693335.1 Candidatus Iainarchaeum sp.
CCAAAAGATACTAAACAGTTTTTTGATGATGCTTATTCTTATTTTAAAAATGATGGAGAAAAATTATTTGCATCAGATTTATTTTTAAAAAGAGAACTTTATTTAAAAGAAAAAAATTTGTGTGCACAAAATTATTATTTAAGATCAGAAAAGAATTATTTATTATTAAAAAAAAGATTAGAGAACAAAAAAATAACATTTATTAATGCAGATATTTTAAATTTATGCAAAAAAATCACTAAGAAATTTGATGTTATTAATATATCTAATATACCTAATTTTATTTTTAGATACTTAAATTATGATTATAATAAGTTAAAAGACCTGTTTATGGAGCTTAGTTCTTTATTAAACAAAAATGGTGTTATTCTGTGGTACACATATGCAAAAAGCACATACCCAACCAAGGTTGCAAAAAATCCCCCACCACTAACACATAAAGAAAATATTAATAAATTATTACAGATCATAAAATTTAAATATAAATTATATTATTTTAAAACAATTCATTTAGATAAACAAAGAAAAGGGTTTGATCGAATAATAGTTTTTAGCAAATAGTTTTTTTAATTAATAATTACAGATCTTTTCTAAATAAGTATATTACATCAAAAGCATTAAATTTTTTTTTGATTTCGTCTTTAAGTTTTGGATCGTATTTTGCTATTATTTTTAATTTTTTTGCATCTTTATAATTGGTTTCACAAATAATTTCATATCCCAGATTTTTATAGTTTTTAGGAACATCTTTGTGATAGATCTGCACAAAAATTAATGGTTTATAGTTGTTTTTCAAATAAAATTTTTCTGCTTGACCTAATGCACCAAGTTCAATATATTTTTTATTTAACTTTTTTGCTTGTTTTTCAAAATAAGCAAGTAATTTACTACCAATATTTTTAGATCTATATTTTTCTAAAACAGCCATTTCTCCAATTAAGATTTTATTTTTTTTAATATATCCAAATATAATTCCAATAATTTTATTTTTATCATAAGCACCAATAAACAAAGCTGGTTCTCTATTATAATTTTTTTTAACACATCCAAAAGATCTATATCTTTTTTTATGTGTGGGGTTAAGAATTTGTTGTTGAAGATTGTCTGCTGATGTTAAATCATTTGGATTTATTTTTTTTATTATCATGATATTTAATTTGTCTGAAAGTGTGTTTATAAATGTTTTCTAGTATAAAATTAATAATATTTTAATAAATTGTGATGTGTTATGCCAGCAAAAACAACAAATATTTCCAAAAAACCAGCAAAAAGAGCAGCAAAAAGAGCGCCTCTAAAAACTGAAGAACAAAAAAAGCAAGCAATTGCTGAGATCTATAAAAAGATTGAACTTAAAGAAAATGAAAAAAAAGATATAAATAAACAAAAAAAATGGTTGAATGGTAGAGAAAAAAGAGTAAACCAAATTGAAACCCAAAGACAGCACCTTTTAGATCAACAAAGGCCAGATCAAATGTACCATGAGGATATTTTAATAAAATATAGAACAAAAGCAAAAACCGAAGAAACACAAGCATTAAGAGGCAAAAATTCTGAAGGAACTATTGTTGGCAAAAAAAAATATAATGAACTGTTAAAAAGAAACAAAATTGCTTTAGACTCAAATAGATTAAAATTGGAAAGAGGGAAATTAAGTTTCGATATATATAAACAAAATAAAGCATTATTAAGAACAGATATGAGTGCTCTTAGAGAAACACATTTAAAAGTTACAGATTATTTAATTAAGCGTTATTCGAAAGGCAAAATAAGTTTTGAAGATGCAAAAAAAATAATGGACAATATAGGATTCTGTGTAAGTTCTGCAATTGAACAACATGGCTTATTGAAAAGAATGAATCTTTTGGAACACTCCAATTTACATTCTAAAGTAATCTCACAAATACTAGTTGACTATATAAAAACTGGTGATTATAACGGTATGCAAAGAATAATTAATGGAATAACTTTAGATATAAAACAAAAAAGAAGTGTGTTTAAAGAATTGCAAGAATTAGATAATTATTTTACAAAAAAAAGAAAAAAATTATTTTAATTTTATTTGTTGTTGATTGTTTTTGTGAAATTATAAAAAAACAAGTACTTATATATAGTTTAAAACATAAATATTATGTAATATTTATTAATTAAGGAGGAAAAAAAATGTTTCAAATGATTTTGGGTATTTTAGCTTTAGTTTCTGCAATATGGGTAATTTATGATGTTTTTACTAACAATAAAAAAATAAAGAAAGAACTTAAGCTAGTTTGGGCTATTTGTGCAATATTGTTTAGTATTGTTACAGCAATTGTTTATTTTTTTATGTACAAATACAAATAAATTAACACATAATAATTTGCCAAAAACAAAATTTGGCATTTTTTCTATTTTTTTCTATAAAAAAACATATAAAAATACTACTTACTAATATATTATTATGTCAAAAGAAGAAATAATAATAGATGCTTGGTCAAGTAACAAAATAGAGAATTACGATCATGTTTTTAAAAAATTTGGTTTAGAAAAATTTACTGATTATGATCTATCAGACCATTATTTGTTTACCAGAAAAATAATAATTGCTCAAAGAGATTTTAATAAAATAAGAAAAGCAATAGAGAATAAATCTAAATTTTTACAACTAACAGGAATAGCATCATCAGGAGATCTACATTTTGGACATAAGATAGATGTTGATCTATTTTTACTTTTTAAAAAATTAGGTGCAACAAGTAAATTTTGTATTTGTGATATTGATGCATATGTTAGTAGAGAAGACTCTAAAGTAAAAGATATGGTAACCGCAAAAGAAATTGCAGTAAAAAATGTTGCAGATATTATTGCTTTAGGAA
>JAQUVR010000088.1 GCA_028693335.1 Candidatus Iainarchaeum sp.
TTTTTTTCTAAATGTTCTATTTGAATTTGTTCAAAAACAGGATTTTTTTTTGCAGCAAGATTAAAACCAAAGCTTTTTGCCATTCCAACAAATTCTATTTCTTCTCTTATTGTTAATAGACTTATTGCTTTTCCATCTTTTCCTGCTCTTGCAGTTCTACCGATTCTATGAATATATTGATTGTTTTCTTTTGGCAAATCAAAATTGTAAATATGTTCTAGATCTTCAATATGTATTCCTCTTGCAGAAACATCTGTTGAAATTAATATTGCTGTTTTGTTTTGTTTATAATCTTTTGTTATATTAGTTCTTCTGTTTTGTTCAAGACCACCATGTATTTTATAGACTTCTAAATTATGTTTTTTAAGATTGTTATAAATTAAATCAACTTCATCTCTTGTGTTACAAAAAACAATAGACTTCTTTTTTTCTGTTTTTAATAAATGGAATAGAAGTGATATTTTTTCAGAAGATTTTACTATATAATATTCTTGTAATAACTTTGTTGGGTCTACTAAATGTTGAACCTTTACAACTTCTGGATTTTTCATATATTTTCTTTCAATTAAATTTACATCTTTTGTTATTGTTGCTGAAAATAATAACATTTGTTTTCTATTTTTTGCAGAATCTATGATTTCAGTAATATCTTTATAGAAACCCATATCACACATTCTGTCAGCTTCATCTAAAATAATAATTTCTGTGTCATTTAAATTTAATGTTTTTCTATTTAGGTGATCTAATATTCTTCCAGGAGTTCCAATAACAATCCCTGCTCTTTTAAGTTCATCTATTTGTTTATGTATTGGCATTCCACCAAAAACAACTGCAGAAAATAATTTTTTATTTTTAGTTAGTATTCTTGCTTCTGCGTAGATCTGATTTGCTAATTCTCTGGTTGGAGTTAGTACTATTACATTAGCTTTTTTGTTTTTATCTAATATTTGTAAAACCCCAGATAAGAATGCAAAAGTTTTTCCAGTTCCTGTTGCAGATTGTGCAATAACATCTTTTTTTGCAATTATTTTTGGAATTGCTTTTTCTTGTATTTCTGTTGGTGCTTTATAGTCTAGTTTTTTCACAATATCTAAAATATCATTATCTAGACCAAGTTTTTGAAATTCTTTCATTTTTATCACTTGTCCTTTTTTAAAATTTGTGATTATAATTTTTGTAATTTATTATTAAATTAGTTAAATATTAAAATAATAGTTGTACTCTAAATTATAATTTTTATATATAATATCTTAAAAGAAGTATTTAAAATATGGAAAGATGACAAGATTTTTTAAAAAATTTAGCAATCTGTTTTTAAATATATAATAATATATATTATTTGTATACTTATTAGAGTTAATCTTATTATATATTTTGTGATTTTTTATGAAAAATAGTTTTGTTGTTTTATTAATAATGATCTTAATAATTGTTGTGATTGGTATAATGTTAATACTAATTCCAACAAAATTTGAGCACACAAATAAAATAAAAGTTATTTATCAACCAATGCAATGTGTTTTGACACCATGGGCTGATTCTGATGGAAATATTAGTGATTCTAATCATCTGGATGATTCTATAATAATAACAGAATATTTTCAAAAACACGAAATATTCATATCAAATTTAGAAAAAAATTATGCTGATAATATTGTTTGTCAAGCTTGTGAGATTTGTCCAGAAGATTATTTTTATACTCTGGAAATATATGCAAAAGATCTTACTTTTTTAAAAGATCTTGGTTTTGAGCAAATTTAAAAAATAGGAGAGATGTAATATGATAAAAGAAAATGATTGGATATCAATTGAATATGAAGGAAAATTTGAAGATAATAAAGTATTTGATGCGTCAAATGGTAAGCCATTAGTATTTAAGGTTGGTTGTGGAATGATCATTCCAGGTCTTGATGAAGCAGTAATAGATCTTAAAATTGGAGATAAAAAAAGCATCACTATTCCATGTGAGAAAGCATATGGACCTGCAAGTGATAAAGTAATGGATATTCCAAAAGCAGCATTTGGAGAGTTCGATAATTTTGTTGAAGATACTGAACTTCAATTTGTTTCAAGTATGGGTCCAATTTTATTAAAGATAATAAAAATTAATGAAGAAACAATTAGTGCAACAGTAAATCACCCTCTTGCAGGCAAAACATTAATTTTTGATATAGAAATTATAAAAATACTAACTGAAGAAGAAGCAAAAGAACACGAAGACAAATTAAATTTCTATAAAGAACAAATATCTAAATTACATGAAGACGGACACGGTTGTTCATGTGAGGATTGTCAAGAGTGCGATGAAGATTGTGATGGATCTGATTCCTGTTCTTGTGGTTGCCAAGATGATTGTGAGAAGTAAATATTCACAACATTTTTTTCTTTTTTTAATATAATAAAGCTTTTTATAATCTTTTATTCTTACTTATTTTAATAAAAATATATATAAGATGTGAAATAATTATGTTAGAACTAAAATATATAAGAGAAAACACAAAAGAAGTCAAACAAAATATTAAAAAAAAAGGAAAAGATTTTCTTTTGCCATTAGTTGATGAATTAATAGATCTTGATAAAAAATATAGAGAAGGAATAGTTCTTGCAAATAGTTTAAAACAAAAAAGAAATCAAGTAACTGAAAAGATTGCAGAAAATAAACAAAAAGGTCTTGGAGTAGAAGAGTTTATTTTAGAAGCCAAAGAGTTACCAGGCAAAATAAAAGAAATAGATGAAAAGCAAAAAGAACTTTTTGAAAAAATAACAGATCTACAAAAAAAATTACCAAATATTGTTTCAGAAAAAACACCAAT
>JAQUVR010000089.1 GCA_028693335.1 Candidatus Iainarchaeum sp.
CACTATTAGTGGATAGTGATAAAGATATAGAGTCAGCAAAAGCATTTGATTTAAAGGTGTTTTATATCATGCTTTCTCTTATTTCAGAAGATGTTGTTGCTAAGAGAGCAATAGAACAAGTAGTACGTATTTCGCAAGCTCTACTTGAAAGATTAAGTATCCCTCAAGTTGCAGAGAAGAAAGAATTGTTACTTGAAGTTATAACTCAAACTTACTGGAACAATGTCAATGTAGAAAAACTTGAACATTTAAGAAATGAATTAAGATATTTGATTCAATATATAACAGATGAAGTTGGTATTTATTCAACAGATTTTAAAGATGAATTAATTGATCAAGGTACTAAAGACATCAATATTATTGATTTCAAAACTTATGAAGAAAAAGTGATTGATTATCTTTTATCCAATGAAGTTAATGAAACGATTCTAAAAATCAAGATGTTAGACAAAATAACTGCAGAAGATCTAAAAGAACTTGAACGCATCTTGTGGCAAGAACTGGGTACTAAAGATGACTATTTTAATGTGACTAAAGAAGAAAATCTTGCGGTTTTTATTCGCAGTATTGTAGGAATTGAACAAGAAGCGATTAATCAAAAATTTGCTGAATATCTTAATACCAATATTTTATCTTCAAAACAACAAGAATTTGTCAAAAGTATCATAAACTATGTACAACAAAATGGTGATATAACAAAGCAAGATTTGGTTGAAAAATCTCCTTTCAGTGATTTTGATGTTGTTGGATTGTTTAATGATAAAATAGACATATTGTTAAAAGTTATTAACAATTTGCATGAGAGCATTTTAGTTATTTAATTATATTAAAATTCGATGGTTGTTAAGAAACCATAGAGAAAAGCAAGAGGTTAAAAAGGCTTTAAGAAGCGTCATTTAGATTAAGTATAAATAAAAGATATAGAAGTTTTTGAAAAAAATTATATGTATATTGAACAGTATTACAATTAAAAAGGAGGGGAATGTATGGCGAAATTTGTAAATTCTGCTTTTATAGAATTCTTAAATAATACAGTTAATATTGATGCATCAGAATCCATTAATGCAAAAAAAAGCAGAGATTATCTGATTACTCAAATTAACAATATTAGCAAAAATGGAAAGTTCATTAAACTTGCACCACAATTTAATTGTTTTTTTGGATCATTTTCAAGAAAAACAAAAATATGTGAGTTAGACGATGTAGATATTATAATTGGGTTAAATGGTGGGGATTTGACTATTGAAGGTACTCAATGGGATAATATGTCGCTTAAAATAAATCAAGATTGTAATGATAATGTGCTCTATAACTTATCGGATAAGATTTCAGCATATTGGCAACCTGAAGCTTATTATTTAAACTCAAATAAAGTAAAAAATGTGTTGGTTTCTGAATTATCAAATATCTCACAATATGAAAAAGCTGATATTCATGCTAGAGGTGAGGCGGTAACTCTAAAGTTGAAAAGTTATTCTTGGAACTTTGATATTGTCCCTGCATTTTATTATCCTGGTGATACAAACACAAAGCCATATTACCTAATACCAAACGGAAAAGGAAAATGGAAAAAGACCAATCCAAAGATAGAACAAAATCGTATTACTGATTTAAATATTAAGTTTAACGACACCGTTTTAAAAACCGTTAGAGTAGTTAAGTATTGGAATATTAGAGGTAAAATGCCGAATATTACATCATATGTCCTTGAAACGATTGTCCTTGACTATTTTGATCAAGCAAATCACTATATGATGAAAGATGATGGCACATCTGTCGATTATTTTGATGTTCATTTCAAAAATGCCTTGAATTATATTAGTAACCACATATTTGGAAGTGTTATTGACTCTAAGGGGATTCAAGGAAACATCAATAATTTACAGTATGATCAGAAATATAAGATACATCAAAGGGCAAAATCAGATTATGAAAGAGCTAAGAATGCAGTATATGCAGAAATTGATGAAAAAGATAATAAAAAATCGATAAATATTTGGAGAGATATTTTTGGAGAGGATTTTCCTAAATATGAATAATAACATTTTTTATATTCAAAATAAGCCAGAACAACAGCAATTAATTGTAACGCAGCATTATATTTATAAGAGTGCTAAATTATTAGCATCGTTTTTATTAGTAATTTCGGTTTTAATACCGTTAATTATTAGTATTTTGATTGCTTGGATTAAAAATGAAATAATTTTCACATTGATTTCATTTATATCTATCGGTTTAACCATATTATGCGAATTTATAAGAAATTTAATCAGTGACAGAAAAATGATCGCTGCCAAGATTCAACAAAAATTTGATATTAGTGTGTTTGAATTGGACAACGGGTTTATCTTTGATGATGAAAATATTGACATTGCAGTCGATAAATATAAAAATAAAGACTGGATTAGAAAAAAGAATTGGTATCCTGATTATAAAAAACTTGAGAAGTGTAAAGCAATTTTCTATTGTCAAAAAGAAAATTTAGATTGGAATAATAATTTGTAAAAAAAATATATAGTATTTTTAACAGTTTTCTCTATAATATTGTTTATCGTTATTATGATGAATTTTATAATTTCAGACAATTCAATTTCTCAAATAATTGCTATTTCTATTACTGCTCTACCAATGATAACTTATTGTTATTCTGGCTTCGCAAAAATTAGAAACGATAATAAAACATTGATTTTAATTAAGAATTATTCAGATAAAATTGAGACCTTCATAGATAATAATACAGTGGATATAAAAATGCTTGAGAATCTGCAATGGATGATTTTCTTTTATA
>JAQUVR010000090.1 GCA_028693335.1 Candidatus Iainarchaeum sp.
TATTTAAAATACACTAAAATATATTGGTGAAAAAATGATAGATGCAAGAGTGAAATTAAATAATTATACAAATAGAGTTTTAGGTGTAATAAAAGCCAAATATGATCTAAAAGACAAAACACAAGCACTAAATAAATTTGTGGAAATATATGGTGTAAATGAAGTAGAACCAGAAATAGATTCTAAATATTTAGATAAATTAGATGTTATTGAAAAAAATCATTTTAAGAAAAAAAGATTAACAAAAATGAGTGTTTCAAAATTAGATGAAATGTTTTCTAAATAAAGAATTAAGATGATAATAATGGTTCTTACATTTAATATTTCAGAAGAATTAGAAAAGAAAATAGAAAAAATAGTAAAAAAAGATAAAAAATTATCACAAGAACTTTATAAAAAAATAAAAGAAATAATAGATAATGATGATCAAACCATAAATCATTATAAAAATTTAAGATATTCTTTTTCTGATAGAAAAAGAGTTCATGTTGGCAAACATTTTGTTTTAATTTTTAAATATATAAAAGAGAAAAAGCATTTGATATTTTTAGATTTTGAGCACCAGGATAAGATCTATAAAAGAAAATAATTATTGATTAGTTATGAAATTTATGAATTTACCAAAAGAATTTAGAGATAGAAAAAAATCAAAAAACATAATTTTGCCAATATCTTTTATAACTAAGACTACTAGAGAAAATAATTCTTGTAATGGTCCAAAAGAAATAATAAAAGCTTCAAAAGAAATTGAATATTATGATTGTGATCTAAACTTAGAAGCTTATGAAAAAGGCATTTATCAAGAAGAGCTTTTAGAAATTAAAGATAAAGATTTTAAAACTATTTCTCACAAAATCTTGGACAGAACAAATAAAGTTTATGATTCTAATAAATTTTTAATAACTTTAGGTTCTGATCATTCAACCACCATTCCAATAATTGAAAGCATATCCAAAAAGGAAAAAGACTTTGGAATAATTGTTTTTGATGCACATTCTGATCTTAGAGAACCATGGGGAAACGACACTTGGTGGCATGCTTGCACTTCTAGATTCATTTCTAAAGATCGCAATTGCTTATTAGTTGGCGTTAGATCTATGGATTATTATGAAAAAGAATATTTGGATAATAGTAAAAATATTGATCTAATACTTGCAAAAGACCTATTATCATCAAAAAACTCTTTTGATCTTTTAGAGTGTGATGAGTTTAGTAAAAAATTAAAGAAGTTACCAAAAAAGATCTATATCTCTATAGATGTTGATGTTTTTGATCCTTCTATTATAAGATCAACAGATACTCCTGAACCAAATGGTCTAAATTGGACGCAGATAAATAATCTTCTAGAAAAGATTTTTAAAGAAAAAGAAGTAATTGCTGTAGATCTAACTGAATTTTCTCCAAAAGGTAAAGATTCTTTTTTAGAAAGTTATTTTTTAGCAAAATTGGTTTATAGGTTGATTGGTTATAAAAATAAATAATTTCTGTTTTGAATATTTATTCAATTCGATCAGTTTATAAATTGTTTTGAATATATATTCAATATAACTAAATGGAAGTGATATATTATGCCAACAAAAGATGGAACTGGTCCAAGGGGACAAGGATCAAAAACAGGGAGAGGTTTTGGTAATTGTCAAGGTGCTACAAACCCTGATAAAGAAATTATTAGTAATCAAGACCAATTAACCTCAAGTAATGGTTTTGGAAGATGTGGACAAAGAAGAAGATGTAGGTGGTAAAATGCCAAGAGGGAAATGTCACAGAAATATAAAATTTAACTCAAATGTTGATTATTTTAAACCAGCAGGAGTTAGATTAAAAGAAACTGAATCTGTATTACTACAAAAAGACGAACTAGAAGCAATAAGATTAAAAGACTTTGAAAGTTTAGATCAAGATTCTGCTGCAGAAAAAATGGCAATTTCCCAACCCACTTTTCATAGAATACTTTTATCTGCAAGAAAAAAGATAAGCGATGCATTGATTAATGGTAAATCTATTGTTATTGAAAAAAATATTTAATTTCAAATATCTTTATAAGTATTTTTAACCATAAATATATATTTCGGAAAAAGATTAATTATGAATAAAAAACTAATTTTTAATATTTTAATAATTATTTTATTAACTGCTTTTATACAAAACATTTATCCACAAGAAACAGAAGATTGTCTTAGTGATGCGAATGCAACTTCTTGTTCAATTGATTTAAGTAATTCAAATAATTTTTTAATGCCAAATAATAATAATTTAGAAAATAATAAAGACGATATTTTGGGGATAGTTTATTTTACTGGTGTCGGTTGTCCTCATTGTGCAAAAGTAGATCCAATTCTTTTAGGTAAAATGCCTTTTGAGAATAACAATTTAGCAATAATTGAATACGAAGTAAAATTAAATAAAGAAAATGCAACTTTGTTTGTTGAATATAATAAAGAATTTTCAACAGGTCTCGGTTACCCATTAATAATTGTTGGAAAAAATGAATCTTATTTATCTACTAAAATCTTACCAACAATGGAAGAGTATTTAGAAAATAATAAAACCTCTCCAATTTCGGTTTTAACTTCATTAGATTCATCAAATGAAATTTATTTTAATAATTTAGAATATAGTAAATTACCTGGAAAACCAGTAATCTGGTATAATAATAAAGTTGCAGTTAGATATTTTGATGGAGAAACCCCAATAGATGATAAATTATTATTAGATTTATTAAATGAAACAGATCTTACAACAATTGATCAAA
>JAQUVR010000091.1 GCA_028693335.1 Candidatus Iainarchaeum sp.
CTTTCTCTTTAGATCAATTAAGCAATAAATTGAAAGAATATGGTCATAGATTCCCAAATACAAGAGCAAATTTCATATGTCTCTCTAGAATTTATAAAGACAATTTAAAAGAAGAACTTTTTAAAAATAAAACAGAAGAAAACAAAAGAGAGTGGCTTGTAAAAAATATAAAAGGATTAGGGTATAAAGAAGCAAGTCATTTTTTAAGAAATATTGGTTACAAGGATTTAGCAATTATTGATTTTCATATAATTGATATTTTAGTAGATAATAAAAAAATAGAAAAACCAAAAACCATAACTAAAGCTAAATATTTAGAAATTGAAAATATTTTAAGAAAACTAGGAAAAAAAGTAAACCTTAGTTTAGCAGAATTAGATCTTTATCTTTGGTTTTTAGAAACTGGTAAGATCTATAAATAATTTATCTTATTATCTCTATAACATCTAATTCCTTACAAGTACAAGCACAATTTAAAATTTCAGAAATTGATGGAATAGATCTATTATCATCACCAGATATAAACTCTTTAATATATAATCCTGAATCTGCAATTATATCAATAGAAAAAACAAATTCACTAATTTTTTGTATATTTGTAATTTTTGCAAATCTTTCTCTTACTAGGTTTGCTCGTCTTTTTGATACTCTTTTTGGTGTTTGTTGTTTAATTTGATATTCTTTTAAAAGAATATTAAGATCAGAGATTGGTGTGCTTGATTCAATAATTGCTCTATAGATTTTTTGGTGTTTTGAGTTTTTAACAGAATCAATATCTTTTTCTGTCGCCATTCTTAAATTACTTATTTTAATTTCAGGATGATTGCTGTTTATTTTTTCTTGAATATTTTTTAATTCAGAGTCTGTTTTTTCTCTAAAAATTGGATCAAACAATTCCATTAAAAATTCTCTACCATTTCCAAGCATTCTAACATTTATGTCTTCTCTACCAGAACCAATAAAGTTGCTTTTTTGAGAATCAAATAATTTTTCTAAATATGGAGAAATTATTTCTTGAACAGAAGTATCTTTTAATCTCCCAGTATTTTTACAATTATCGCACCCTCTGCCATAGCAATTATGGCAATAATATATTGTTTGTGGCAAGTCTCTAGAATATTTGTTGTAAGTACCATATAAAAAAATAGATCTGATATCATAAGACACAAGATCTTTTCTAAAATCAATGGTTATAGTTATATCAGATAAATCTCTTTTTAATTCAAAGTCTTCTGCTAGTTTTTTAGTTAGTTTTGCTTGAAAACTTTTCTTATATTCTTCTTTATCAATTTCTTCTGGAAAAGAACACCCTAAATTAAATGATTTTATATGATATTCTTCTAAAGTTGGTTTAATATGATTATAGAAATAATCAATATCGTAGCCACTTTTATTTAAGTTAAAAAAAGTTGTTTTCATAATATCTCAAACATTTTAAATTTTTTCTATATTTATTTTATTATACTTGTTTTTTGGATTTGAACGTGTGTTGTTCTATAAGTAGTTTGGCAATGTAATGAACGATTTCAGAGTCATTGCCTTTATCTCCTTCTTCAACTGCATTATAATAATTGATTTTATCTTTTAGCTCTATATAAAATAAAGGGTATTTTTTTTTCATTAATATCCAATTCATAACAACCCTTGATGTTCTTCCATTCCCATCAGCAAATGGATGTACTCTGACTAATTTGTTATGTAAAACAGCACCTAATTCCACTGGGTGCAATTTATTTCTAGCAGAATAGTACCAATGAAAAATTTTGCCCATTTCTTCTTTAAGTTTATTATGAGCTGGAGGGATCCATTCTGAACCCGAAATTCTAACTTCGTGATCTCTGTAGTTTCCAATGATTTTACAATTTGTATTTTGGGTAAGTAGTTTATGGATTTTTAGTATAAATTTCTGATTAAACTCTCCATTATATTTTTTTAAAAATTCATAGCAATCTTTTGAATTTATTGTTTCATTGTAATCATTAGGAGTTGCACCAGCCGGAATAATATTTTCAGTTAAAATCATGCTAGTTTCTCGAAGGCTTAGGCGATTACCTTCTATAGCATTTGAGTTATAAGTGAATCTGACAATAAAATCTTCATCATATTTATTTTTCCCAATAGAATCTAGTTTGCCATACCACTTCTTAAAAACTTCTGTTAAATCTTGCAATTTTTCTACTTCTTCATTGCTTAAATATGTATATTTAGAGATTGGTTTTGTGAGTCCTTTTTTTAATGCCTCTTTTTCAATCTCTTCAATTGTTTTTTTTATTTGTTCTTTGGATGGTGGTTTATTTCCAATATATTTTCTTATTTTTGTCCATTTTTTCTGATTGATTCTTATGTTTTTTGTAATGTAATAATATGTTTTGCTTCCTCTTTCAATTTTTTCTAAATAGACCATATATATTATATGTGCACAAAAATATATAAAGTTATTTGTTTTTGTAAAATCTTGTGCTCTTATGTTTTGTTGTGGGTTTTAGTTGTGTGGGCACAAGGATCTAAAAAATTCTCTTTTTAAGTAGATTGTTGTGCCCGTAGATTGCAACAGAATAAGCTACTATTTATGCTTGCTATTTTTTGTAGAAAGATTTGTAATAGATCTTTTTACAGATTAAGTAAAATGCAGAGGACAGGATTCGAACCTGCGAAGCACTAAGCACTGCGTCCTAAGCGCAGCTCCTTTGACCGCTCGGAAACCTCTGCAATAAATTTTGTTCAAAAATCAGTTTTTTTAATGCTTTGTA
>JAQUVR010000092.1 GCA_028693335.1 Candidatus Iainarchaeum sp.
GAAATACTCCTGAAAGAGTTTTTGTCGATCGAAGAAAATAGAAAAATCAAATTAGCGCATAAAATCAAACTTATTAACAATAAAAGAAAAAGCATGAACGAAACACCTAAAAGTGATATGTTGTCCGCAAAAACTTTTTACACCATATCATATCAAGAAAATTTACCCCAAAAAGATAAAGATATTAAGCCTGCGATATTGGAAGGATCTTTTGGCACATCAGTCTATGAAATTTGCAGGGATATTTATCGGTGTTGACTGAAGTCTTTGATGGCAATATTGTTGCCGAGTTAAAAACGATGATCAGCGAAAGTGTTGATTTCCGAAATGAGAGTTCAGATCAGCAGATCGAGGAGCTAATAACCAAGATCGTTCTTGATAAATCAAAAAATTTGTATTTGAGTGTTCATGAAAAAAGAGCGTTAATAAAAATCATATTTAATGATATGCGCAGACTGGGTGTTCTTCAGCCATTAATCGACGATGAAGAAATAACAGAAATAATGGTCAATGGAACTAAACGCATCTTTGTTGAAAGAGCAGGTAGTATTTCAGAGACAGACATCCAGGTTGAAAGCGAAGAAAAACTAGATGATATGATCCAGGGGATCGTATCAAAAGTTAACCGAACAGTAAATGAAACATCACCGCTTGTTGATGCACGATTACCAGATGGTTCTCGAGTCAGCGTTATACTCCCTCCGATCTCATTATCCGGACCGATAATGTCTATTAGAAAATTTCCTGCACATCCGCTTGAACTTAGTGAGCTTGTTGACAAAAATACCTTAAGTGCCGAAGCAGCAGATGTTCTGAGCAAGATGGTCAAGGCAAGGTATAACATATTCATTTGTGGAGGCACTGGTTCAGGGAAAACCACATTTTTAAATGCTCTAGCAGCGGAAATAGCACAAGATGAAAGGGTCGTCACAATTGAGGATTCCGCAGAACTTAATCTTGAAAAAATAAAAAATGTTGTCAGCACTGAAACCAGAAGTGCTAATTCTCAGGGCAAGGGTGATATCAATACAAGAGATCTGATAAAAATGTCTTTACGCTTGAGACCTGATCGGATCATAGTCGGAGAGGTTCGTGGAGCGGAAGCACTGGATATGCTTCAGGCAATGAATACCGGACATGCTGGTTCATTTTCGACAGGTCATGCAAATTCCGCATCAGATATGCTTCGCAGGCTGGAAACGATGGCATTGATTGGTGCATCATTACCATTAACAGCAATAAGACATCAGATTTCCTCTGCATTAGACATAATTGTTCATTTGGCAAGATTACGTGATAAATCGAGGAGGGTAATTGAAATCAGCGAACTACTAAATCTTAAAGAAGGAGAAATAGAATTAAATCCGCTGTTCATATTTAGAGAAAACGATGAGTCTGTTGAGGGATCATTATGCGGTGAACTATCAAGAACAGAAAACAGAGTGATTAATACATTGAAATTCAAGATGGCCGGGATCAGAGTGCCTTTATAAAAGATGATCACAATAGTTTTTTGCGCAGCTATTTTGTCGATACTGATAATATTTATAAGCATCTTGTTTGAGAAGCATTTTGGCAAGAATTATTTGAAGCAAAAAGAAAATTTCAAAAAAGACTATAGTGTATACATAATGGGGAAAAAAGCCAAGGCGCTTTACTTAACAGAAGCCGCTGTTTTTCTTTTTGGTATTGGTTACTTGTTTTATCATAATACAAAGATTGCAGCGATATTTTCAATAATTGCTGTATTTTACCCGAAAATAAAATGCAGAAGCTTACTAGATGTGAGAAATCACCAACTGAATATGCAATTCCGGGATGCGTTATACACGATCTCTGCTTCTGTATCTGCAGGTAAATCTGTTGAAAATGCCTTTAAAGAGGCAGCCCAAGAATTATGTATGATATATCCTGACCCTGAAACGGACATAATAAGAGAATTTATGATTATAAAAACACAAATTGAAATGAATGTTCCAATCGAAGAGAGCTTAGAAGATTTTGCTCAAAGAAGTTTATCAGAAGATATCCGCAATTTTGCTGAGGCTTTTATTACAGGCAAAAGAAACGGAGGTGATATGGTCGAAATAATAATAAATGCTGCGGGAATAATCGGGGAGAAGCTGCGTATCAAGGAAGAAATAATGATTGTTCTTGCGCAACGCAAACTTGAATACAAAGTTCTAAGTGTCATGCCCATTTTTTTAATAGGCATTTTCACTTATTGTGCAGGAGGTTATATGAAACCTGTATTTGAAACTGAAGCAGGTCTTATAGCAATGACGACCGCGCTTGTTTTGCTTATCGCCGCGTGGCAAATTGCCCGAAAAATCATGGATATAGAGGTATGAAATATTCGGAATATACAAAAGAGTTTTGCCAAATCAAGCCAAATACAAACTATGAGGCTTACTCACTGGTGAAATTATTGCCGCTAGGAATTTATCTGGAAAAAAGGATTGGTTTAAATAAAAAAATATGTATCAACAAGCATTTAAGGTGTTATTTGTTGGAACTATCAGGAAAAAATGATGTAAATCAACAACTTTTGATCCACAATGCTTTTCGCATAATTTACGGTATTTTCGGCTTGATCCTATCTACGCTATGTTTACTGATTTATGGTCACTTGGATTTAGCAACGATATTTTTTGGAGTAGGTATATGTATTACACTCTTCATCGCACCGGATGTTGAAATTATGAACAGTGTTAAGCGCAGACGCAA
>JAQUVR010000093.1 GCA_028693335.1 Candidatus Iainarchaeum sp.
TAAAATAACCCTTTTTTATTTCTCTTTGTTTTTTTAATATATTTTTCAACATCTTTTATTGTTGGATTTTCAATAGATCCAATAATTGTAGTATACTTGGTTATTTTTTTATTTTTTGAACAATTATAAAAAAAATCTTTATATCTTAAAGAAAAAGGAACTAACAATAATCTTTTTGTTTCAAAATCTTTTTTTTTTAAATCTAATATGTTAATATCCGATTTTTCCATAAATTATCTTAATTTATATAAAAAAAACTAAAACAAACCAAAAAATATGTTCTTTAAAAAATCAAAAACAAAAACTTCAGCAATTGTTCCAATTAATAAAAATATTAATGCAAATATTAAAAGTGTTACACAATATTTAAAAATGTAAAAAAATCTATCCCCATTAATAGGCTCTTTCTTAATTCCAGTAGCAAGGAGATTACCAGACATTGTTGCAAAGAAATATGCAATTGCTTCAATTAATGTGTGAAGACCAACACTTAAAAATAACGGTAATAAGATATATATTAGCCCCGTACCATACACAGAACTATAAAACAAAGAATATTGAGTAAAAGAAACAGCCCAATACATGGCATTCCAAACAATCAAAAGAGCAGCACCTAATGGAAATACTAATGATACTAAAAAACACACAATAATTACAGATAAATTATTAATTAATATGTCTTTAAATATTGGCCATTTGTTAACACCCTCAAAACCAATTTCTCTACTAGGTAATAATGATTCAGTCCAACCTTGATTACTAAATAATTTTGCAGAATAATCTACTGGTATAAATGCAATTAAAGAAGTAACAACAAGCATGATTCCAATAAAAAAGAAAAAATAGATAGATAATAATCTTTTATTTTCTTCATAAAAATCCTCTAAAGAAAAATTGTCATTATCCTTTACTCTAAAATTAACTAAGGTAACACCATTTTTTTCCACTCTTCTTGTTCTTCCAACTAATAAAGCATTTAGATTTGTTTCATTAATTACAAATGGTGCAATAAATAATGTTGCAAAAAAAACTGCAAAAATACCAGGGTTTTCTGGAAATAATAAAAGTGCAAAAATAAAACTAATCATTGTTCCAATAATTGCATAATAAATAGACTTACCACCAGCATTTAAAAAACTTGCAAAAAATTTAGGAATACTATTTAAAAATCTTAGAACAATGTATAAAACATCACTAACTGTTTTAGTTTTTGGTTTTTTTACAATAACTTCTGGTTTCTTTTTTTTTAGGTCAGATATAGATAGATGAGTCAATTTGCCATGACTTTCTTTTCTTGGCACATATGGGGTGTCATCCTCTATTTTTAAAGAATTTATTTTTATCTGATCTTCTTTAGTCATATCTAAATTACCAATTATATTTTATATATTAAAAAGAGAAGTAAAAAGAATTTATAAACTATTACTTTTTAGAATTTTGATAAATTCTATGAGTCTTCTCTTTATTTAAAAGAAGAGAAATTTTATTTAAAAATTCTTCTGAAAAAACAGAATTATTAACAAACTCTGTTATTTTTATGTAAGATAAATCAGAAAGATCTATCCACAAATTATTATCCTTAATCAAATTTTCTAAAAGCTCTCTTTCTTTAGTATCTTTACCAGGCAGTTTATAATTTTCATAACATTTTACTAACAAAGAAGAATCCAAACCAACAATTTTTTCTAAATTATTATCAATTGAATACTTAATTATTGCTTCTTTTAATTTTTCTAATTTTGGATCAATTTCATCAAGAACTTTTTTTTTCTCAGAATTTAATTTTTTATATTCTTCAACAAGTTTTACGCCAGGTTCATTTAAATATTCATTTTCATCTGTAATGTTTTTTGTTTTTTGATTATGAGCAGTCATTGGACAAATCATTTTAAACTCACACCAATCACACAATGCTGATGGATTGGTTGGAAAATAATCTTTTCTTCTTGCGTGCTCTATTTCTTTAATTATAGAAATTATTTCTTTCTCTAAATTTTCTAATTGATCTTTAGACCTAGAAGATCTCATTTCCAGATCCACACTTAAAAAATGCCAAACAAGATCTATTTTTTTTACATCTGGATACATTTTTTCAATAGCTATTTGATAAAGAGCCAACTGTTTATCACAATCAAGCTCTAGTTGATTCTTAGGATTTTTATTTGTTTTATAATCGTGAATCTCTATATGATCTTCTGACACCAAAGTTAACCTATCAATATATCCTGTTAAATTATAAAGTGTATCAGTATCTTCATCATAAAACCTTATTGGTATTTGCATTTCTAACCCTATTGTTTTTCCTTGATCAAATGGTTTATACCTGTTATAATAATCTGTTAAATATTGTTTACCCATTTCCATATAATTATCTTTTGAATAACTTGTTCTGACAATTTCTATTTTTTTTTCATCATATTCTTTATTCCAACACTCTAGATAATAATCAATAATTTGATCTAAAGAATTAATTTTTAAAAACTTAAGATCTGTATATAATTTTTCTAAAGCAAGATGAACCATTGAGCCCATAAATGCCTCAATAGAATTCTTTTTTTCAATATCTGGTTTTTCTATATAGTTATAATAAAACTTTTTTGGACAAGTTTTAAATGTCTCTAATCTGGAATGAGAATAAATCATTTTTTTCACAAATTTATAAATTATTAAATATATATTTGGCAAAAAAGATTATAAATAGACTTTTGAAAAA